>CAXNGF010000052.1:0-9871 GCA_964201905.1 Limnohabitans sp.
ATGGCATGCGCTTGTGCAGCGCTGAATCTTTCTGCCGTGACCATATAACGTTTGGCAGCTTGGGCACCCATGGCTCGCACCACATAAGGGCTGATGGTGCCAGGCAACAAACCCAAACGAGCTTCTGACAAACAGAAAGTTACATTGTCAGAAGCAATGAGCACATCGCACACCGAGGCCAAGCCCATGCCGCCGGCATAGCAGTCGCCTTGCACACGGCCCACGATGGGCACGGGGCATTGGTCCAATGTCCACAGCATGTCGGCCAACTTTTGCGCGTCGGCAAAGTTTTCTTCCCAGCTGTAACCCGACATGGTCCGCATCCAATTTAAATCGGCCCCCGCACAAAATGCTTTGCCATGCGCACCCAACACAATGGCACGCAAGTCATGGTCTTGTCCCAATTGCTGGAAGGCCAAGGTCAGTTCGGCAATGACCGCATCGTTGAAGGCATTGCGCACATCGGGACGGTTAAGCCACACCTCGGCCACCCACTTCGAGGGCCGGCGAATGTCCAGTGTTTTTTCGGTTGTCGTCATGCTTTGCTTTCTAAATGCTGTGCTTTCTCAAACATCACATGCGGAAAATACCGAACTTGGTTTCTTCAATGGGCGCATTCAAAGATGCCGACAAACCGAGTGCCAACACACGGCGAGTGTCTGCGGGGTCAATGACGCCGTCATCCCACAAACGCGCGCTGGCGTAGTAAGGATGTGACTGGGCGCCAAACTGGTCAAGAATAGGTTGTTTGAAAGAAGCTTCTTCATCGGCACTCCACGCACCGCCGCGGGCCTCAATGCCATCGCGCTTCACAGTAGCCAACACACCGGCCGCTTGCTCGCCGCCCATCACGCAAATGCGCGCGTTGGGCCACATCCACAAGAATCGAGGGCCAAAAGCGCGGCCGCACATGCCGTAGTTGCCCGCGCCAAAACTGCCGCCAATGATGATGGTGAACTTGGGCACCTTGGCCGTGGCCACAGCAGTGACCATCTTGGCGCCATTGCGCGCAATGCCTTCGCTTTCGTATTTGCGCCCCACCATGAAGCCCGTGATGTTTTGTAAAAACACCAAGGGCACTTTGCGTTGGCAGCACAGCTCAATGAAGTGCGCGCCCTTGAGCGCCGACTCTGAAAACAAAATACCGTTGTTGGCAATGATGCCCACCGGCATGCCTTCTATGTGGGCAAAGCCGCACACCAAAGTGGCGCCAAAGCGCGCTTTGAATTCTGCAAATTCGCTGCCATCGACAATGCGCGCAATGATTTCTCGCACGTCGTAAGGCTTGCGGCTGTCGGCTGGAATCACGCCGTAAATTTCTTGGCTGTCATACAAAGGCGCTGCAGGTTCACGCAGTTGCAGTTCGATTTTTTTCTTTCTGTTCAGCGAACCCACAGCCTGACGCGCCAAGGCCAGCGCATGCGCATCGTTTTGCGCCAAATGATCGGCCACGCCCGACAAACGGGTGTGCACATCGCCACCACCCAAGTCTTCAGCACTGACCACTTCGCCCGTGGCGGCCTTGACCAAAGGCGGGCCACCCAAGAAGATGGTGCCTTGGTTTTTAACAATGATGGTTTCATCGCTCATGGCGGGCACATAAGCACCGCCCGCTGTGCAGCTGCCCATGACCACCGCAATTTGGGGAATGCCCAAGGCACTCATGTTGGCTTGGTTGTAGAAGATGCGGCCAAAGTGATCGCGGTCGGGAAACACATCGTCTTGGTTGGGCAAGTTGGCACCGCCCGAGTCGACCAAGTAAATGCAAGGTAAGTTGTTTTGCTGCGCCACTTCTTGTGCGCGCAAATGCTTCTTGACGGTCATGGGGTAGTAGGTGCCGCCCTTCACGGTGGCGTCGTTGCACACAATCATGCAGTCCACCCCATTGACACGGCCAATGCCTGCAATCATGCCGGCGCAAGGCGCGTCTTCCATGCCTTCTTTGTTCAGGTACATGGCGTGTGCGGCCAGGGGCGCCAACTCTAAGAAGGGGGTGCCTGGGTCTAGCAACATTTGCACGCGCTCGCGCGGGGGCAATTTGCCACGGGCCACGTGCTTGGCTCTGGCCTTTTCGCCACCGCCCGCGGCTGACTTTTTCAGTTGAACGCGAAGATCGTCTACAACCACCTGCAAGGCTGCGGCATTGGTCAAAAAATCCGCCGAGCGGCTGTTAAGTTGGGTTTGAATCACCGACATGATTGAATTCTCCTGATGCGCTAGGACGGCAAGATAGACGCCCTAGCGTTCTTGAAACTGAGAAAAAGCGCCACGCCAAAGTTCAGGCAAAGCACCCATGTGAGGGAACAATTTGGAAGCCCCCGCTTCCATCAGCGCAGGGGCCAAACTCTCGTCTGTGCATAAGGCCCACACTGTTGCACCAGCAGCCACACCCGCTTCAACGCCTGTGGTGCTGTCTTCAATGACCAAGCAATTTGCAGGGTGACACTCAAGGTGCGCCGCCGCAGCCAAATACACATCTGGCGCAGGCTTGGTGCGAGCCATTTCATGACCGCTGAAAATACGCCCTTCAAAATGCAGCATGAGGTCGACATGTGACAGCTGCATTTCTACCTTAAAGCGGTCGGCGCCAGATGCGCAAGCAATGGCACCTTGGGTCAATTTATAAGCGGCCGCTACGGCAGCGTGTGCGCCTGGCATGACTTGCAGTCTGGCTTTTAGCGCATCGTTGCGCCGCAATCTGAAAGCATGCAACCATTCTTCTGTCAAAGGCAAGCCGGTTTGCGCTTCAATTTCTGCTTTGTGATCTTTTACGGCTTTGCCCACAAAGTAGCGAAAACATTCTTCGCTGGACATCACCCAACCACGCTCTTCAAGCATGTCACGCAACAGCGCATTGGTAATGGGCTCGCTGTCGACCAGCACGCCATCGCAATCAAAAAGTACAGCTTGAAAATTCATTTTTAGATGTTAACCGCACTGACATACAACCACTGCCCTTGTTCGCACACAAAACGACTGCGCTCGTGCAGTCGCGTGGCTTTGCCAGACACTCGCACGCGCGCTACAAATTCGACTTCGGCAGTTTCTTGGCCTTCTTGCAAACCGATTGGCTCAAAGTCTTTGATGTCAAGCCCTAACCACTTAGCACCCACATCAAATTCAACACGGCTGGGTCGATGGGATGCTTGCCAGGTGTGCTTCAAATAGGTTTCGTTTTCCAGCACGAACGCTGTGTAGCGCGAGCGCATGAGGTGCAAAGCGTCGGGTGGCAACTGGCCCTGCTCAATGTAACGAGCGCAGCAGTCTGAATAAGCAATTTCACCTTGCCTTGACTTTGCAGCAGAGGGCGATCCTCCGCATGGGCATGTATGGCTCAAGCCAAGGCCCTTTGAATGATGATTTTCTGAACGTCGCTGGTGCCTTCGTAAATTTGGCACACCCGCACATCGCGGTAAATTCTTTCCACCGGAAAATCACTCACCACACCATAACCACCCAATGTTTGAATGGCCGCGCTGCAAACTTTCTCTGCCGTTTCGCTGGCAAACAACTTGGCCATGGCGGCCTCTTTCAAACAGGGCAAATCGGCATCACGCAAGCTGGCGGCGTGCCACATGAGTTGGCGTGCGGCTTCTAGTTGCGTAGCGCATTCGGCCAACCTAAAGCCCACTGCTTGGTGGTTGATGATGGCGGTACCAAAGCTTTCACGTTGCTTGGCATATTCAATGGCCACTTCTAGAGCACTGCGCGCCATGCCAATGCTTTGTGCTGCAATGCCAATGCGGCCGCCCTCTAGTGCCGACAAAGCAATTTTGTAGCCTTCGCCTTCTTGGCCAATTAAATTCTCAACCGGCACTTCGCAGTTTTCAAAATTAATTTGAGCGGTATCACTAGAGTGCTGGCCTATCTTGTCTTCCAAGCGCGCCACCACATAGCCGGGTGTGCTTGTTGGCACGATGAATGCACTCATGCCTTTTTTGCCGGCACCTTTGTCGGTGACAGCCAACACAATGGCCACATCGCCATATTTGCCGCTGGTAATAAACTGCTTCACGCCATTGAGCACATAAGCATCACCTTTGCGCGTGGCCGTTGTTTTGATGGCCGAGGCATCTGAGCCCACGTTCGGTTCTGTCAAACAAAACAAGCCCAACAATTCACCTTGCGCCAAACGCGTCAGCCATTTTTGTTGTTGTGCATTGTTGCCATAGCGCAAAAGGATGGCATTGACGGGGCAGTTGGTCACGCTGATGGTGGTGCTCACGCCGCCATCGCCTGCGGCAATTTCTTCGAGCACCAAGCCCAGTGTGAGGTAGTCCAAATTGGCACCGCCCAAATTTTCTGGCACGCAAATGCCATAGGCACCCAACGCGGCCAAACCTTTGTGGGCGGCTTTTGGAAATTCATGCGATTTGTCCCATGCGGGTGCGTGGGGCCAAAGCTCTTCTTTGGCAAATGCGCGAACTGCATCGCGAATCATTTCTTGGTCGGGCGACAGAATCATGGTGTTCTTTTAAAGATTAACTTCAACATTCACTTACACAATTTCGAGCGCCACAGCAGTGCCTTCACCGCCGCCAATGCACAAAGTGGCCAAGCCTTTTTTCAAGCCGCGTGCTTTGAGCGCATGAATGAGCGTGACCATGATGCGTGCACCCGATGCGCCAATGGGATGACCCAAGGCACAAGCGCCGCCGTTCACATTCACTTTGTCGTGCGGCACATTGAGCTCTTTCATGAGCGCCATGGGCACCACCGCGAAGGCTTCATTCACCTCCCACAAATCGACATCGCTCACTTGCCAGCCGGCCTTGGTCAAGGCTTTTTGGGTGGCGCCCACAGGGGCAGTGGCAAACCATTCGGGTTCTTGGGCATGTGTGGCGTGGCTCACAATGCGGGCCAAGGGTTTGCAGCCCAGTTTGTCGGCGGTGCTTTGACGCATCATGACCAAAGCAGCAGCGCCGTCGTTGATCGATGAGCTAGATGCCGCCGTGATGGTGCCGTCTTTTTTAAACGCAGGCTTCAAACTGGTCACTTTGTCCAACTTCACTTTGCCGGGACCTTCGTCCACCGACACCACGCTTTCGCCCGCACGTGTTTTAACCGTAACTGGTGTGATTTCGGCTTGGAAAGCACCCGATGCCGAAGCAGCTTTGGCACGCTCTACGCTGGCAATGGCAAAGGCATCTTGCTCGGCTCGTGTGAAGCTGTACTTGGCAGCGCAGTCTTCGCCAAAGGTGCCCATGGAACGGCCGGTCTCGTAGGCGTCTTCCAAACCATCGAGCATCATGTGATCGTAAATTTTGTCGTGGCCCATGCGATAGCCACCGCGGCCTTTGAGCATAAGGTAAGGCGCGTTGGTCATGCTTTCCATGCCGCCCGCCACCAACACATCGTGTGAGCCTGCCAACAACATGTCGTGCGCAAACATGGCCGCGCGCATGCCCGAGCCGCACATCTTGGACAGCGTGACAGCGCCAGCGCTTTTGGGTAAACCACCTTTAAAGCCGGCTTGACGAGCAGGCGCTTGGCCTTGCCCAGCCATTAAGCAGTTGCCAAACAAAACTTCGGTGACCAACTCTGCGCTGAACTTCGATCCATTTGCTGCGCGTTCAAGCGCTGCCTTGATGGCGGCACCGCCCAGGTCGTGTGCAGACAATGAGGCAAAGTCGCCTTGAAAACTGCCCATGGGTGTGCGGGCTGCGCTAACGATGACGACGGGGTCATGCGATGTGGTCATTTGAAATACTCCTGAATATTTGAAAAATGCTTGATTGTTTATGCGCCACGGGGATAACGTTTGAAGGCGCGGCGGAACACATCAACCACCTCATGCGAGCCGGTCATGGTGACATCCATGTCTTTGACAATGCCATCGTTCAAGCCGTACACCCAGCCATGTACCGCCACTTTTTGGCCTCGACTCCATGCGTCTTGCATGACGTTGGACAACGCCACATTGCCCACTTGCTCAATCACGTTCATTTCGCACATGGCATCTTCCAATTGCTGTTGTGGCAAGTGGTTCAAGCGCTGACGATGGCGCATGCGCACATCTTGCACATGCCGCAGCCAGTTGTCGGCCAAGCCAATGCGTGTGCCGCGCGTGGCAGCCAACACACCACCGCAACCATAGTGGCCGACCACCATGATGTGCTCTACCTTGAGCGCATCGACGGCGTATTGAATGACGGACAAGGCGTTGAGGTCGGAATGCACCACCACATTGGCCACGTTGCGATGGACAAACACTTCGCCGGGCTCGAGGCCTGTAATTTGATTGGCCGGCACACGGCTGTCGGAGCAACCGATCCACAAATATTTGGGCGACTGTTGTTGCGCCAAGTGGTTGAAGAAACCGGGCTGCTCGAGCTCCATGCGCTGGGCCCATGCACGGTTGTTGTCAAACAGATGAGATAGATGTTTTTGGGTCATGTTTGAATTTTCTCAATGAATCAAATCCCTTGGCAGAATTTGTGCTTTTCCTTAACAAGTTTCGGCAAACAATTCGCGGCCAATGAGCATGCGCCTGATTTCGCTGGTGCCGGCGCCAATTTCATAGAGCTTGGCATCGCGCCACAAACGGCCCAAGGGGTACTCGTTGATGTAGCCATTGCCACCAAAAATTTGCACGCCCTCGCCCGCCATCCAGGTGGCTTTTTCGGCACACCACAAAATGACACTGGCGCAGTCTTTGCGCACTTGGCGCACGTGGTCTGTGCCCAGCATGTCGAGGTTTTTGCCCACGGTGTAGCAAAACGAACGGCCCGCTTGCAACACGGTGTACATGTCGGCCACTTTGCCTTGAATGAGTTGAAACTCGCCAATGCTTTGACCAAACTGCTTGCGGTCGTGAATGTAGGGAATGACGTTGTCCATGACCGACTGCATGATGCCCAAGGGACCTGCCGCTAACACGGCGCGCTCGTAGTCCAAGCCACTCATGAGCACTTTGGCGCCCATGTTGAGGCCGCCCAAAATATTGTCTGCGGGCACTTCCACATTTTGAAAAACCAGCTCACCGGTGTGACTGCCGCGCATGCCCAGCTTGTCCAGCTTCTGCGCAACCGAAAAGCCCTTCATGCTTTTTTCGATTAAGAACGCAGTAACGCCGCGCGCGCCCATTTCGGGTTCTGTTTTGGCGTAGACCACCAAGGTGTCGGCATCGGGCCCGTTGGTAATCCACATTTTGTTGCCGTTCAACAGGTAGTAGCCGCCTTTGTCTTCGGCCTTGAGTTTCATGCTGATGACGTCAGAGCCCGCGCCTGGCTCGCTCATGGCCAAGGCACCCACATGCTCACCACTGATGAGCTTAGGCAAATATTTTTGCTTTTGCGCATCTGTGCCATTGCGCTTGATTTGATTGACACACAAATTGCTGTGCGCCCCATAAGACAAACCCACACTGGCAGATGCGCGAGAAATTTCTTCCATGGCAATCATGTGCGCCAAGTAACCCATGTTGGCGCCGCCATAAACCTCGGGCACCGTGATGCCCAACACGCCCACTTCGCCCATCTTGCGCCACAAGTCCATTGGGAACTTGTCGGTGTGGTCTATTTCTGCAGCGCGGGGGGCAATTTCGGCTTGCGCAAAATTGCGCACGGCGTCGCGCAATGCATCGATGTCTTCACCCAATTGAAAGTTAAGGCCGGGCATGTTCATGGTGTACTTCTCCAAATTCAATTAATAGGTTTGCGGCACGGGCACCAGTGTTTGCTGCATCACCGCACACATCGACTTTTTGCCTTGTGCGTCGATGTGAAAAACTTCAGCCGTGGTCACAACAATTCGTTTGCCGCCCTTGACCACTTTGCCTATGGCACGCAACTCACCTTCTTGGTGGCCGCTTAAAAAATTAATTTTGTATTCGGCTGTGACAATTTCCATGCCCTCTGGCAGAACGGTCAGGCCTGCGTAACCACCCGCAATGTCGGCCAATGCGCCGATGGCGCCACCATGAAAAGCACCCTGTTGCTGAATGACTTTGTCGCCATAGGGCAAAGAAACTTCTACTTCGCCCTTTTCTGCACGCAAGAGCTGCGCGCCCCAATGATGCATCATGCCTTGACGTGCAAAACTGGCCGCAACTCTCTGGGCAATGGGGGAACTTAAATGGGTCTCAGTCATGCCATCACCTTTTTGCTGGCCGCTTTTTCAGAACGCGCCAACAAATTGCGCGCTTCCTTTTCATGCGTTTTGACTTCTTCCAAAGTGGCGTGTAAATCTGCCAATTGCGACTCCAGTTGCTGACGATGCTCTGCCAACACCACCATGAACTTTTTCAGCTGCGGGCCGGTGTCGCGCGGCGTGTCGTACATGTCAATAAGTTCTTTGGCCTCCACCAAAGACAGGCCTAGGCGTTTGGCGCGCAAAGTGAGTTTGAGCCGGGTTCTGTCACGCGAGGAATACACCCTGTTGCGCCCGCCTGGCCCAGAACGCTGTGGCTCAAGAAGACCCATGTCTTCATAAAAGCGAATGGCCCGGGTGGTGAGGTCAAACTCTTTGGCCAGATCGCTGATAGAAAATTGAGATGCCATGTTCGTTCCACTTTGGGTTGCGCTGAAGGCCTGGCTTCAGCTTGCGCACAGGCGACAGACACGGTCTGCGCGCACGACTTACAATGCCCCAACTGTAATTGACGTTAACGTAAACGTCAATTGTCTGCGGGATTTTTCCCAAACTCAGAATTGCCATGAACCAAACTGTCCCTCCAAGCCCAAAAGTCAGCCCAGCCGACCTGCTCGCAGGCGAAAAAGCCTTTAGTTTTCCTTTGGGCACCACCTTGCCTGAGCTAGGCTATGCCTTGGAAGTTGCCCCCGGCGTTCTGTGGATTCGCATGAGCTTGCCGTTTGCGTTGGACCATATCAACTTATGGCTCTTGGCAGACACCGAGGAGACGCCTACGGGTGTGCGGCATGGCTGGACCGCGGTAGATTGCGGCGTGACCAACCCAGGCACGCAAGAGGCCTGGCGCCAAGTGTTTGCAGGCCCCATGAAGGGCTTGCCCATCTTGCGCGTGGTGGTAACCCACATGCACCCCGACCACGTGGGTTTGGCGCATTGGCTGTGCCAGCATTTCAATGCCCCTTTGTACATGAATGCCACCGAATACCAAGCCGCCTTATTGGCCAGCACGGGCGGCTCCAATTTTGGCGGTGTCAGCACTCAAAAGTTCTTTGCAGAACACGGCTGGAACGACCCTACAGACCAACAACAAGTTCAGGCTCGCGTGTCTTACTACGCCAATATGGTGCCCCGTGTGCCCGAGTCGTATCACCGCCTTATGGAAGGCAGTCAAATTCAAATCGGAGAAAACACCTGGCAGTGCATGAGTGGTTGGGGGCATTCGCCAGAGCACATGGCGCTTTACTCACCCAGTGCCAAGGTGCTGATCAGCGGCGACATGGTCTTGCCCAAAATTTCAACCAACGTGAGTGTCTACGCCCAAGAGCCCGAGGCCAATGCTTTGGCTTTGTTCATGCGCTCATTGAAAAAGTTTGATGTGCTGCCCGCAGACACATTGGTCTTGCCATCACATGGCAGGCCTTTTGTAGGTTTGCACACTCGCACAGCCCAATTGCTCAAGCACCATGAAGATCGTTTGGATGAAGTTTTAGAAGCTTGCAAGGAACGCGCCGGCAGCGCTCATGACATGCTCAAAGTCATCTTCAAACGCCCTTTGGATTTTCACCAAACCACCTTTGCCATCGGCGAATCGGTGGCGCATTTGCATGCCCTTTGGTATGAAGGCAAGATGAAGCGCTTTAAAGATGAAGTGGGTGTTTGGCGGTTTCAAACTGTCTCAAACTGAAACTCAAGCCCAATTCGCCAAATTTTCTTTTTGCAAAGCTTTGCGCCGTTCGTGGTGATCGGGCAAGATGTCCGACACCACTTTCCAAAAAGCTGG
>CAXNGF010000053.1:0-9857 GCA_964201905.1 Limnohabitans sp.
CAGCAATGCGCCTGGCAAAGAGCATGAATTAAAAGGTTCCGGGCGATCGATTCCAGGTTTTCATTTGCGCGACGCGCTAGACCTCATGGCCAAAAAGCACCCTCACATTTTGCTGCGCTTTGGCGGACACGCCATGGCCGCGGGTTGCACCATTGAAGAAGAACATCTGGAATTATTTGAGTCATGCTTCATGGAAGTGGCCGCAGCGCTGATGTCACCTGCCACCCTTCAACGCAAGCTCGAAACCGACGGGCCTTTAGAAGCGCAATACCGCCGAGTAGAGTTCATTGACGTGATGCACAAAGAAGTTTGGGGTCAGGGTTTTGCGCCGCCTGTGTTCAGCGAAGAAGTGGAAGTCGTCTCTCAAAGACTGGTGGGAGAAAAACACTTGGCCTTGAAACTCAAGCACCAAGGTCAACCGGTGGATGGCATTTGGTTTGGCCGAATAGAGCCTTTGCCAGCCCGCGTGAAACTGGCATTCCGATTGGATGTAGACGAATGGCAAGGCCAAAAACGCGTTCGCTTCATGGTGGAAGCGGCCGATATTTAACGCTTGGCTTGCAGAGCCTTCAAAACAGCCGAAGACACCAAGCCCTCCACCTTGCCACCCAAGGTGGAAATTTCTCGCACCAAGGTGCTACTAATGTGCTGCACCGATGCGCTGGTGTGCAAAAACACGGTATCAACTTCGGGCGCCAAATGGCGGTTCATGCCTGCCATTTGTGTTTCGTAGTCGTAATCTGTGACTGAGCGCAAGCCTCGCACAATGACACGAGCACCTTGGCTGTGCACAAAATCGCACAACAAACCCGTGAAGGGCAAGACTCTCACATTGCCCATGTCTTGGGTGACCTCTTGGGCCATGGCCAAACGCTCGTCCAGCGTGAACAGTGTTTTTTTGTGGTGTGCGGTGGCCACGGCCACCACCACTTTGTCAAACATTTGAGAAGCGCGATAAATCACATCTTCATGACCCAGTGTAAGAGGATCAAAAGTTCCAGAATAAACAGCGGTAACTGAGCGACTCATGAGAGCTCCTGTTCGTTTAAAGGGATTATCCCTCGAATGGCCTTTGCAGCAAATGCGCATGCACGGCGCCTGCTTTCATGTATTTCACAGCCTGCAGACCACAGGCCTGAATCGCTTCGTCTGTCCAATGAACAGGCGCTTCCAAATAGACCCAACCCTGCGGCACAACAGCTTTGGCCGCAGCCTGCAATGCTTTTTCGAAGTACTCCCCTTCAAATGGAGGGTCTAAAAACACCACGTCCAGGCTATTGGGCGCTAAGCGTTGCAGCGCCATGATGGCGTCGCCCTTTTGAACTTGCACGCTTTGAGCTTTTAAACGTTGCTGTGTTTCAAACAACTGTGCCACCAGTTGTGCATCTTGCTCCAACATCAACACGCTTTGTGCACCCCGCGAGGCAGACTCAAAGCCCAAGGCTCCGGTACCCGAAAAGGCATCGACACAGCGCCAGCCCGTCAGGTCTTGGCCGAGCCAATTGAACAAGGTCTCGCGCACCCTGTCGGGTGTGGGCCGCAAGCCGGGACGATCGATCACTTTGATTTTGCTGCGCTTCCATTGGCCACCAATGATTCGCACTTCGTGCGACGGTGAGCCAATAGCAGCTTGTATGGGTGGTTTTGTAGGCATGGCCTCAAGCTTACCGCGTTGTCAGGCGATTTTGAGCTACCCATAAGTTTTCATAGAATAGGCTCTTACACACCTTTCAATATGTTCCGATTCTTTCGCTCATCCTCCAAACCAGAAACTGCTGAAGACAAGGCCACGCCTGTCAGCCCCTCGGCCAATCAAGCCAACGCCGCGGCAGCATTAGCCCAGCCTGTGGCATCTGAAGCACCTCGCCAATCATGGCTTGGCAAACTCAAAGCTGGCTTGCGCAAAACGGGCGGCAGCATTGCCTCTGTCTTTACCGGTACGCAAATTGACGATGCACTTTACGAAGAGCTCGAAACGGCTTTGCTGATGGCCGACACGGGTGTCAAAGCCACAGAACACTTGCTGCTAGACCTCAAAGCCCGCGTCAAAGCGGCCAAGGCCACCGACCCTGTAGCAGTTAAAGCCTTGTTGATCGAAGCCATTACCCATTTGCTACTGCCACTTCAAAAGCAACTTCACATTGGCAACCAAAAGCCCATGGTCTTGATGGTGGCCGGCGTCAACGGCGCTGGCAAAACAACATCTATTGGCAAACTCACACACCACTTGGCAGACCAAGGCGCCAGTGTGTTGCTGGCGGCGGCCGATACCTTCAGGGCCGCGGCCCGCGAGCAATTGGCTGTATGGGCTCAACGCAATACAGTTGAAATCATCAGCCAACAAGGTGGCGATCCTGCTGCAGTCAGTTTTGATGCAGTGTCTGCCGGTAAAGCACGCGGCAGGGATGTGGTGTTGGTCGATACAGCAGGCAGATTACCCACCCAACTGCACCTCATGGAGGAGCTGAAAAAAATCAAACGAGTGGTGCAAAAAGCCGATGCGACTGCACCGCACGAGGTCTTGTTGGTCATTGACGGTAACACTGGGCAAAATGCATTGATGCAAGTCAAGGCTTTCGACGAAGCCTTGGGCCTAACCGGACTTATTGTGACCAAACTAGATGGCACTGCCAAAGGCGGCGTTCTGTGCGCCATAGCGCGTGAAAAGCCCATCCCAGTTTATTTCATTGGCGTTGGCGAACAACTTGATGATCTACAAACTTTCGATGCGCGTGAGTTTGCCGAAGCTTTGCTCAACTAAGCCTGCTATTCTTCATTATGAAATTGTACCCATGGTTGATTTCTAGCTTCATCATTTTGATTTGTGGTGCGACCGTCTTTTGGTTAACAAGAGATGAGACGTCCACCAAACAAGCGCTGCCTGCCAAATTTCAATGTGAGCTACCGCCCTCATCTAACGCCGCCCCTAGACCTGGCATGGTCTGGATTCCTGAAGGCGTCTTCGACATGGGCGACAGCGTTTACACCGAAGAAAAACCTGTTCGCAATGTGCAAGTGAAGGGTTTTTGGATGGACCGCACCGAGGTGACCAATCTGGAATTTGCAGCTTTTGTCAAAGCGACTTCTTATGTGACCGTAGCGGAGCGCCCCGTCAATTCACAATTGCTAAACAGCCTGCCAGAAGACATGCGCAAGCCTGGGGCCGTGGTGTTCAAAGTTCCAGCCCAGTTGAACTACGGCGATGATCCTCGTCAATGGTGGCAATACATGCCTGGCGCCAGCTGGCAGCATCCAGCCGGCCCTGGTTCAAACATAGACAAGTATGGCCAGTTCCCCGTGGTCCATATCACTTACGAAGATGCTCAAGCCTATGCCCAATGGAAGGGCCATCGTTTGCCGACTGAAGCAGAGTGGGAATGGGCAGCCCGCGCTGGCGCCAAGGAATTACCTGGCCAACACGATCAACCTGCCAGCGCCAACACATGGCAAGGTATTTTCCCAATGGCCAATGCCAGTGAAGATGGCTTTGCAGGCTTAGCGCCCGTTGCTTGCTATGCTCCCAACGCCTATGGTTTGTTCGACATGATCGGCAATGTGTGGGAGCTCACTGCCGATGCGTTTGTAGCCGACCGACCCCCAGTTTCAAGCGCTCAAGCTTCAAGCTCAAAGCAAGGACTCGATCCTGATGAAGCACAAAGGCCCCCCATTTTTAAAACGCTTCAAGCCAATTCAGAGCCCAAAGCACGCGTGATCAAAGGCGGTTCTTTTTTGTGTGCACCCAATTACTGCATGCGTTATCGCGCAGGATCTCGGCAACCTCAAGAAGAAGATTTGGCGGTAAGTCACTTGGGTTTTAGAACCATTTATCAGCCATGATGATTGCCAAACGCTTATTGATTTCGGCCTTGGTGTTGGTAAGCTTGCTTGCAGCTATGTTGCTTGTCATCAAAGACAAGATCGCGCTTGGCGCAGAGGCTTTTTTGTATGGCTACCCTTTGGTCATGATGGAGACCACTCGTGTTCACAGCGCGAAATACATCGGACCAGAAAATCAGTTGCGCTTGGTCAGGCAATTTCCCAGCGCTCAATTTAAAGATGTCGTACGCCCCAATGTCGACACGCTCTACACCAATGCTTTTTTGAGCATGAAAGAGGGGCCGTGGGTGTTTGAAATGCCCGCCAACGACAAGCGATACGAGTTGATGCCGTTCATGGATGCCTGGACCAATGTGTTTGCATCACCCGGCACCAGAACCTCGGGCAATCATGGCGCTACTTATTTACTGGTAGGCCCACAATGGGACGGCCAAGTGCCCAAGGGGATGACACTTTTAAAGTCACCCACCGACATGGTCTGGCTCATTGGCAGAACGCAAACCAACGGCGCAGCAGATTTTGCAACTGTGCACGAATTGCAAAACCGTCTGCGTCTCACAAAATGGCCACAGCCGGCAGACTCTCTGTCAACAAATACTGATTCGATCAAAGATGCAAAACCAGCCTGGCAAGTCAGCCCTGCACCAAGCTTACCCCCGGTGGCTCAAATGAAAGCCCTCAGCACCCCTGAATTTTTCAATCGACTCATGCAACTGATGGTGAGCAACCCCCCTTCAGCAGAAGACGCGAGCCTGCTTGCAAGACTGGCTCAACTCGAAATTAAAGCTGGCCAAGCTGTGCACTTAAGCTGGGTGAACACATTGAGTTTCAGCTTAGGCCGTTGGATCGCCAACCAGCGCGTGATGAAGGCATTGAACAGCAAACCTCAAGATGGGAGTTGGTCTACCCCTCCCCTGAATTTGGGCCGTTATGGCACCGACTACAACACGCGTGCTGCGGTGGCCATGGTGGGGCTTGGCGCAAACTTGCCAGAAGATGCTCTTTACCCCAACACTGCACTTGACCACCAAGGAAAGCCACTGAATGGTCAACATCGCTATCGCTTGCACTTTGCGGCCAATGCACTGCCGCCGGTCAAAGCTTTTTGGTCCATCACAGCTTATGGCGCAGATGAGTTTTTGATTGACAACCCTCTTCAACGTTTTGCCTTGGGTGATCGAGATCCCTTGGTCTTCAATGCAGACGGATCATTGGACATTTGGATTCAAGCCTTAACGCCTGATCAAAAAGAAGCCGCTGCCAATTGGCTACCCGTGCAAATGGGTTCTGCGTTTTTGCTCAATGCGCGATTGTATTGGCCAGAAGCCACAGCATTGAATGGACATTGGAAAATGCCAGTGGTTGAACGTCTCAACTAAGACACTCAAGTGACTTGTTTCAACACCAAATAGTTTGAAATCAAGCCTTGCAAATAGGCCCTGATATTGGGCGGATTGACAGGTCGACTTAATGCTTGGTAGCCCCCAACAATGGCCAAGTAAAGAAGCGCCGCTAAATCACGCGCCTTGTTTGGATCTTTCAAAATCGCAAGGAATTTCGACTCAAATAAATTGATGCGCTCAGCGTCAACTTCTACCAACATTTGAGCAGCGTCTTTGTGAAGATGACTTAAGGCTCTCAAGGCTTGCTCGAACCGAAGGTTCTCAAGTTCTGTACCGGCCTGGTTGAATGCGGCGTCCACCACAAACTCTAAATCTTGAATGGGGTCATCGCTGCGATGCGATTTTAATTTTTCATCAAGTTCAAGTTGGGCTAATTTCCATCGCATCAACAAACTGCCGATCAAGTCGGCATGGTCCGTGAAGTGCCAATAAAAACTGCCTCGCGTCACTTTGAGTTTTTCAGCGAGCGCCATCACTTTGACGTTCTCAAAGCCCCCGGCCACCACCGCTTTAAAAGCCTCATCCATCCAATTGTCCCGCGTTAACCGAGAGGCCTCAGGTGCTATCGATTTGGTCTTTTGATGTGATGTGTCCATACGCGTTACGCCCTATTTTGAAGCATTTCTGTTCGCCACCTAAATTTGCACTCGCTAGCGAAAACCCTAGACATGCATTGATCTTTGCTGTGCTAGAGTCAAATGTCAATACACATGTGTACTGATTAACAAAGCAAAAGGAGACCCCATGTTGACATCAAAACGAATCAAAAATCAAACAGCACTTGTCATTTCAACCCTTTCATGGGGAGTTTTCATTGCCTGTGGCATGAACGCCCACGCTGCTGAGAACTACAAGCTAAGACAGGCACCCTTGGGAAGTTTTGGGGGAGATATTGCAACACCTGCTGACAAACCTGGTTTCTTTGGAACGGCCGCTTTTTCGCAATTGACTATTGAGGGCATCAAAGGACCAACGGGAGAAGCGTTAACAAGACCCTCTGGCGTTTCAGGGGTACCTCTAGGTCTTATTAATCCTGCGTTTGCCCCTTTAAATGCAATTAGAGCCTCAGTCGCTGATGGCGCTGTCTCCTTAACCCAAGATCAAACTCAATTGAATGTGGCGGCCGGCTATCTCACAGAAAGCAAATATGCCGATGGCCGCATTGCTTTTGTTGCTAATTTACCGTTTGTTAAACAAAGCAGAACTGTGCTGTTGACTTACCCCAATGCAACATTCTCACCAGATTCCCCAGCTCTTTCTGCCGCCAATCGTGGTCTCATCAACGCTGGATTTCAGGCGAGAGCCAAAGCCGCGTCCGATGCCGCAACAGGTGACGCCTCCGGCATGGGTGACACTGAACTTTCAGCCGTATGGATTCGACACACTGACAAATTGAAAGTGGCAGCTGGCATTTCGGTGTTTGTTCCTACTGGCAAATATTCTGTGGCTAGAGACACTGCTTTACAAGCAAACCCTGGCTTTGGAGATTTCTACACCATTCGACCTGGTGTGGCATTCACTTACAACCTCAATCCAAGCCAAGCCCATCAGGATTGGGATGCTGGCGTGACCATTGCAGGACGTGTTGCTTATGGCATGAACACAGTCAACAAGGACACCCAATACAAAAGCGGCAACTTTATTTATTCCGAAGCCGCCATTGTGAAGGTCACTGGCAATTGGGCAGTGGGTATGAATGTGTTTTCAACACAACAAGTCACAGATGACCGCTACTCAGGCACAGACACAACGAAAACAGTTAACGGACGATACCAAACATTAGGCGCAGGCCCCTTTGTCTCGTTCAAAATACCAGGACAAGATGCCGGGATAAATTTCCAAATGAACAACAACTTCGAAGGCAAAAACGCCATCAATGTGAAAAGCTACCAAATTCGATTGATCAAAGCTTTCTAACTCGATCGATTTTGCGAATTCAATTTAATCCAGGCTGATTGATTTCGTATCATGTTTTTTAGGTCCCCAAAAAGTTGGCTGATGCCTGTCATCAGTCAACTTTTTTTATCCCGATCTCGTCTTTTCAAACTCAGACACAAAGCAGAGAAAAAAAGACAAGAAGCCAAGCGGCCGCACGTTATTCATTTTTTTCACCAACTCGACGACCCTTATTCACAGTTGCTGGCAAAGGCCCTACCTGTTCTGCAGTCTCGCTACAAAATCACCGTAGAAACTCATCTTGTTGATGCTCCTGAAGATTCAGCAGTTCCAGAGCGAGCCATGCTGAAAGCCTACAGCCTATTGGATGCCCAACGATTGGCCAATCGGTTTCAATTAGATTGGCAATTTGTACAGCCCAGTGAACTGCCAAGTTCAGATGCAACCAGTGCATCTGACGCACTTCGAAAAAAGTGGGGCCATTATCTTGGGGCCACGCTTTATTACGAAGGCGAATGGTATTGGGGCATTGACCGCCTGCACCACTTAGAAGATAGGTTGAACGATTTGGGTGTATGCCAAACAAACGTCAACACCCACCTTTTCCCTGCTAGGCAATATGCCCAATGTCAGGTCGCTCCTCAAGGTACAAGCATTGATTTTTTCTTCTCTCTCAGAAGCCCCTACTCTGCCATTTCAGCAGCGAAGATTTTTCACTGGGCTCATCAAGCAGGTGTCAATATCAAACTCAGGTACGTGTTGCCGATGGTCATGAGGGGCTTACCCGTCCCAGCAGAGAAGCGCAAGTACATCAGCCTAGATGCAGCACGGGAAGCTCACGTTCAGGGCGTACCTTTCGGGCGTCTGAATGATCCCATTGGAAAACCCACAGAACGCGGGTTAGCCTTGATGCCTTTTGCAGAAATGCACAATTTGGCAGAGGACTATGTGATGTCCTTTATGCAGGGCGTTTGGTCTGAAGGGCTCGATGCTGGGCTTGATGCTCATTTGAAAATCATCGTGGAGCGCGCAGGTTTGAACTGGACAGCGGCCAAAGACATTCTGTGCAGTCAATCCAATGAAGCACACTGGCGAGCCATCGCTGAAGAAAACAGACAAGCCCTTTTTGCTCTTGGCTTGTGGGGTGTGCCATCTTTTCGATACGAAAATACATCGGCTTGGGGTCAAGACAGATTCTGGGTCATTGAGGATGCTTTGCATGCGCAATTTGGCGCTTTCCCTAACGATTGACTATGACAGCCTTTCGCAATTTCAACCCAATGTGGCCAGTTGCGCTGGCAGCCCTTTTTTTCATCTTGTGCCCGCAAGCTGAGGCCAAACGGCCTAACATTGTTGTCATGCTGGCAGACGATTGGGGCTTCAGTGACGTAGGCGCATTTGGCAGTGAAATTCAAACACCCAACCTGAACCAATTGGCGCAATCGGGCATGCGCTTTTCAAACTTTCATGTCAGTGCTTCTTGCTCTCCCACCCGCTCCATGCTGCTGACCGGCGTTGACAATCACCTTAATGGTGTGGGCAACATGCGCGAAGCCATTCCCCAGTCACATGTGGGTCGTGCTGGCTATTTAAGCGTGCTCAATCAGCGCGTGGTGACAGTGTCAAGCTTGCTACAAGACAGTGGCTACAGAACCTACGCAGCAGGTAAATGGCATGTGGGTAAAGAACCCCACAATTTACCGCCTGCCAGAGGCTTTGATCGGTCCTTGGTTATGGGCGACAGTGGTTCAGACAACTGGGAAACAGGCAAGCTGTACATGGACCTGACCGACAAGGTTTATTGGTACGACAACGGTCAAGAAGCCAAGATGCCCAAAGAGTTTTACTCATCGGAGTTTTACATTAGCAAAACGCTTGAGTATCTGAAAGCCGACGCCAAATCAGACAAGCCTTTTTTTGCCTACATTGCTTTCCAGGCCAACCACATTCCTGTTCAAGCGCCCCAATCTTTCATTGACAAATACAAAGGCCGCTATGACGCAGGCTGGGATGTCTTGCGCAATGAACGTCGCGACAAAGCCATTGCGCTTGGACTTGTGCCTGCCAATTCCAAAATGGCCAATTTACCTTCAACGCATGTGGCATGGAATTCTTTAAGTGCGGCAGACAAAGCCTATCAAGCACGTCGCATGGAAGTTTATGCAGCCATGGCTGAAGCCATGGACTTTCACATTGGCCGCCTTATCGCTCATTTAAAAGAAACAGGTGAATTTAATCAAACTGTTTTCATGTTCCTGTCTGACAATGGCGCAGAGGCTACAGACCCTTATGCGGTAGCCGTAGGCCGTTGGTGGTTGGATCAACATTACAACCGAGAACTCGATCGTTTGGGCAGCAGGGGGGCCTTCAGCATCATTGGCCCCAACTGGGCAAGTGCAGCCGCAGCACCCTTGAGCACTTACAAGTTTTTTGCAGGTGAAGGCGGCATTCGTGTGCCCCTGATTATTTCGGGCATTCCTAATATGCCGAAGTCTGCTAGCAATCGGGTGCATGCCAGCCTCACACACGTGAATGACATCGTGCCCACCCTGCTTGACTTGGCCAACGTCCAACATCCTGGCACCCTTTACAAAGGGCAAACTATTTATCCCCTAACTGGTCACAGCCTGATGCCAGTCATCACCGGAGATGCGACAAGAGTTCGAAGGCCAGATGAAATACTGGGATACGAGTTGTCTGGCAACAAAGCCTTGTTCAAGG
>CAXNGF010000054.1:0-9820 GCA_964201905.1 Limnohabitans sp.
CTAGAGCTTGAGTCAAATCAAGCTTTGTTGATCGAAAAAGCCTCCTTCGGGAGGCTTTATTACTTTCGGAGACAATGTCGCCTATGACTTCACAAACAACCCATTCCAAATTTTCTTCCGCCAATGTGGACCCTGCTGAATTGGCTAAATTTTCTGACTTGGCACACCGGTGGTGGGATACAGAGAGTGAATTCAGGCCCTTGCACCAAATCAATCCATTGCGACTGAATTGGATTCAAACGCTGTTGCCGCTGTCCGGCAAAAAAGTAGTCGACATTGGTTGCGGCGGTGGCATCTTGTCAGATGCCATGGCCAGACAAGGGGCGCAGGTATTGGGCATTGACTTGGCTGTGAAGTCATTGAAAGTGGCGCAATTGCATGCCATTGAAGCGGGTACGCAAGGTGTGCAGTACCAAGAAATCAGCGCAGAAAACTTGGCGGCACAACATGCGGGGCAGTTTGATGTGGTCACTTGCATGGAAATGTTGGAACACGTTCCCGACCCGGCCGCTGTGGTCAAGGCTTGTGCTCAATTGGTCAAGCCAGGCGGATGGGTGTTCTTTTCTACCTTAAACCGCAATCCAAAATCTTTCTTGTTTGCAATTGTGGGTGCTGAATACGTGCTTAATTTGTTGCCTAAAGGCACTCACGAATACGCCCGCATGATCAAGCCCAGTGAATTGGCCGATTGGGTGCGTGCTGGTGGCCTGACTTTGAACCAGATGAAGGGCATGACCTACAACCCGTTCACCCGAATTTACGCCATGAACTCAGACACAGATGTGAATTATTTAATGGCCACACAAAAGCCAATGGCAACTTGAGCGCAGGGCCGACCCAGTATGAAGTTTCAAAATGTTCAGGCTGTTCTGTTTGATCTTGACGGAACCCTCATTGACAGCGCGCCAGACTTAGGCGCAGCCGTCGATAAAATGCGAGTGGCCCGCGGCATGCCTTCTTTGCCGCTGGTGCATTACCGCCCCATGGCGGGTGCAGGTGCAAGAGGCATGATTGGCTTGGCATTTGGCTTTACACCAGAGCATCCCGAATATGACCTCCTGAAAGAGGAATTCTTTCGCAATTACGAAGCCTGCATGACCGAGCGAACTTTTGCATTTGAGGGTGTTGTTCAAATGATCGACGCACTGCTTGCTGCTCATTTGCCTTGGGGTGTCGTAACCAATAAATCCAAACGCTTTGCAGAACCCCTTACCCAAGCCATGTCACTCTTTAAAACTGCTGCAGTGGTCATCAGTGGTGACACCACGCCGCATGCCAAACCACACCCAGAACCCTTGCTAGAGGCCGCAAGGCGTTTGGGTATTGCGCCTAGTGCTTGTGTGTATGTGGGTGATGATGAGCGCGACATCGTTGCCGGGCATGCTGCTGGCATGAAAACTGTGGCTGCTACTTATGGTTACTTAGGCGCGCAAAGCGATGTCCAAAAGTGGCAGGCCCATGCCAACATTCAATCGCCTCTAGAACTTTCTGGCTTGCTTCCAAACTGAAGCAAATAGAAGAATATCTGAAGACCAGAAAAGGTTTGAAATTTTTCACGCCAATTGGCACTTTCTCGCAACACAAACCATCAAGCGCGGCAGATGTTTGGGTTCTGGATACGTTGAAATGGCAAGTACCCCGTTATGATTTCGGCAACTTAAATGATGATTTAGCAACAGGAGTTTTCATGAGCAACGTGATTTGGTCTAATGGCGTAGAGCATTGGACAAAAAAGGGTGACATCAATCTTTTTCTTTGGCAAAAGAAGGCTTCGCCCAAGGTGCCCTATGCAGGGACCATTTTCTTTGTCCACGGATCATCGATGGCCTCACAGCCCACATTTGATTTGTCGGTGCCTGGCCGTCCATACTCCTCAGTCATGGATTGGTTTAATGAGCGCGGTTTTGACACGTGGACCATGGACAACGAGGGCTATGGCCGCTCGGACAAACACCGACCCATCAATTCAGACATTGCCAATGGCGCTGAAGACTTGGCCGCCGGCAGTGAATACATTTTGAAACACTCCGTGTCGCAAAAGTTGCACATTTATGGCATTTCTTCGGGTGCTTTGAAGGCCGCATTGTTTGCGCAAAATCATCCGGAGCGAATTGGCAAATTGGCCCTAGATGCGTTTGTCTGGACGGGCGAGGGCAGTCACACCTTGGAACAGCGACGCAAAAAATTACCAGAGTTTTTGGCCAAAAATCGCCGCCCCATCGACCGCGCTTTTGTGCACAGTATTTTTGATCGCGATCATCCAGGCACGGCTGACGAAGCCACCATCAGTGCTTTTGCCGATGCCATTTTGACCTTGGATGACTCCATGCCCACAGGCACTTATGTCGACATGTGTTCCAAATTGCCAGTGGTCGACCCTCTCAAAATCACAGTCCCCACCATTGTTTTGCGTGGCGAGTACGACGGCATCGCAGGGCTTGATGACCTCATCGACTTCTACAAACTGCTACCCAACACCGACAAACAGTTCAATGTGATGGCGGGTATTTCTCACGCCAGTTTCCAGCAGAAAAACTACATGATGGTCTATCACATTCTGCACAGTTACTACACAATGCCTGCACCGATCTATAGGGGATAAGCCATGCGCCACTTCGTTCGACAATTCTGCCGAGTTGCACTGCTGAGCTGTATTTTAGGAACCACAGCCACGGCCGCTTTGGCTCAGGCTTATCCCAACAAGCCCATTAAATTGATCGTGCCATTTGCGCCCGGAGGATTTACGGACGTTGTGGCACGAATACTGGGGCAAAAACTTTCTGTTTCATTGGGCCAGCCCTTTGTGATTGAAAACAAAGCGGGTGCAGGTTCAACCATTGGCACAGACTTTGTAGCCAAGGCCGCCCCTGACGGTTATACCTTGGTGATGGTTTCCACCACGCACGTGATCAGCCCAGCCATTTATCCCAAGTTACCCTACGACCCCATCAAAAGCTTCACGCCTGTAGGCAAGTTGGTTGATTCTGCATATGTTCTGCTGGTCAATCCGAAGGTGCCCACCAACAATGTGGCTGAATTCATTTCACTGGCCAAGGCATCGCCTGACAAAATTCACTATGCATCATCTGGCAACGGCAGGTCGCAGCATTTGATGGGCGGCATGTTTGCCGCAATGACAGGTGTCAAGATGAAGCATGTGCCCTACAAAGGCAGTGGTGGCGCTGCCAATGATTTGGTGGCAGGTGTGGTTGAGAGCAGCTTTGCGGGTGTTCCCAATGCCATGGCGCAGGTGCCCGCTGGAAGGCTCAAGGCTTTGGCAGTCACCACGTCCAAACGCATTCCTCAATTGCCAGATGTACCCACCATGCAAGAAGCAGGGGTGCCTGGATACAACGCCAGTGTTTGGCTGGGCCTTTTGGCGCCAGCAGGAACCCCCAAGGAAGTGGTTATGAAGCTGAACGCTGAAATTGCCAAGGTGATGAGTGCCGCTGATACAAAGAAGGAGTTGTTCTCAGCAGGCGTTGAAGCTGATATTTCTTCGCCTGAGGCATTGAATACTTTGATGCTTCAAGAATTGGAACGTTGGGGCAAAGTCATTAAAGACGCCGGCATCACCATGCAATAAAGCTGAAATTTCATGTCCAATAGGGGCATGTCATTTCAACAGATCGCTGAAATTCGAAACCATCTGCGTTGCTTTGGGGCTCGTCCTGTCCACGAGCAACGCATTTTGCGTTTGTGGTCTCAAGCCAAACCGCAAAATAGTGGCAGTCGGCCCCTAGAAAGTTTCATGCCGTCGGCTTTGCGCCAAGCATTGCCGCAGTTATCCGACAAACTTACTAATTTGCTTCGCTTGCAATCGACGCATCCCGCAGAGGATGGCTCGGTACGTTGGCTTCTTGCGCTTCAGGATGGCCAAACCGTCGAAACAGTGGGCTTGCCCCGCGATGGTGTGTGTGTGTCTTCACAAGTAGGGTGTGCCGTGGGCTGTGTCTTTTGCATGACGGGCAAAGAAGGCTTGATCAGGCAAGTGGGCAGCGCAGAAATTGTGGCCCAGGTTGCCTTTGCACGGCTACATCGTCCCGTCAAGAAAGTTGTTTTCATGGGCATGGGTGAGCCTGCTCACAATTTGGACAATGTGTTGGAGGCCATCGAGGTGTTGGGCACAGTGGGCAACGTGGGCCATAAGTCATTGGTGTTCTCAACCGTGGGTGACTGGCGTGTCTTCGAGCGACTGCCCCTTGGATTGGTCAAGCCAGCACTGGCGCTTTCTTTGCATTCCACCCGAGCCGATTTACGCGCCAAATTGTTACCCCGCGCTCCCAAAATGACGCCTGAAGAGTTGGTGGAATCTGCAGAATCCTACGCCCAACAAACGGGCTATCCTGTTCAATACCAGTGGACACTCTTGCAGGGTGTGAATGACACGGATGAAGAAATTGAAGGCATTGTTCGCTTGTTGAAGGGTAAATATGCCCTGATGAACATGATTCCCTACAACGCTGTAGAAGATTTGCCTTTCAAGCGCCCCTCATGGGAGCGTGCCGCAGAAATTGCGCGCACGCTTCACCGGCGGGGTATTTTGACCAAGCTCAGAAATTCAGCCGGTCAAGACGTGGAAGGCGGATGCGGGCAATTGAGAGCACGTCAGTTAAAGACCGCTGACAATGGATCTCAAAAAGTGATGCAAGAAGCACCCCTTCACTTTGTTAAGGCAAAGCCAGCCACAGTTTTGTAGTGGTCTGAAATTTGTCGCAACTCATCTTGACTGATGAGGTCGTCAATGTGCCTGAAGGGCTTGCCACCACTCAGCTCTTGGGCCTTCATGATGATGAAGTCAGGCGGCACATTGCGGTTGGTTTCAACCACCTTGGCCGTCGGTGCTAAGCGCATGGCTTCATAGGCCTTCAGGGCTTCTTTAGGGTCTGTATGTTGACTCAGTTGGTCTGCTAAGGTTCGCGCATCAATGAGCGCTTGGGCCGAACCATTGGAGCCGCGTGGGTACATGGGGTGAGCGGCATCTCCCATGAGGGTCACGCGTCCTTGGGTCCAGAAGGGCAGAGCATCTTTGTCGACCATGGGGTATTCAAAAACTTTTTCAGCTTTCAATATCAGCTCAGGCACATTCAAGAAATCAAATGTCCAGTCTTTGAAAATTTCTGCACAAACGGCAGGGTCGCCTGGGCGATTCCAGTCATTCATAGCGGCGTTGGGTTTTTGTAGCTCAGCCACCCAATTGATAAGTTGATTGCCTTTGCCATCCACGTTGTCAATGATGGGGTAGATGACCATCTTGCCAACTTCAACTGTGCCAATGCGCAAGTAGCTTTTGCCGGTGAGAATGGGCGGGTGCACCGTGACGCCTCGCCAGGTGTTAATGCCTGCAAAGCAAAGTGAATCTTGAGGGTGTATTTGCTTTCGGATGACAGAATTCACACCATCGCATGCCACGGCAATTTGAGCCTGAACCGTAACACTGGTTTGTGTGTGGGCGTTTGAAAATTCGATTTGAACGCCATCCTCATTTTGTGAAAAAGCTGAACAACGCATGCCCGTGTGAACTTTGTTCGCACCTAGCCGGCTTACAGCGGCTTCAAACAAAATTCGATGCAACTTACCTCGGTGAATGCCAATTTCAGGCAAGGCGTACCCCGCATGTCGGCCGCGGGCTTCTTTGTACACATATTGGCCATGCTGTGTGTAAAACACACTTTCTAAGTTTTCAATACCTACTGCTTCTAGTGCATCTTGCAGACCAAGATCGGCCAGTTCGCGCATGGCATGCGGCAGCAAAGTGATGCCAACACCAATTTCTTTGACGTCAGTCACACTTTCAAAGACATCGCAGTCAATGCCTCGTTTGTGCAAGCCCAATGCAAAACTCAAGCCGGCAATGCCGCCGCCCACAATGGCGATGTTCATACTCATTCCGCCTTGATATTTTGAGCTTTGATGAGATCGGCCCAGCGGTTGGCATCGCGCTCAACCAACTTGCCAAACTCCTCGGGCGTGCTGTTAGCCGGATCCATGCCTTGCGGTTGGAATGCTTTTTGTATTTCTTCACTGCCCAAGATGATTTTGAGCTCTTTGTTGAAAGCTTGAACCAATTCATTGGGCGTGTTTTTGGGTGCAAAAATGCCGTACCACATATCGACATTCACTTTGCCCGTTTTGGCCTCAGCCAGTGTGGGCACATTGGGCAGAAGGGGGTGGCGCTGGTCGCTGCCAATTCCCAGAGCAACCAGTTTGCCGGCTTTGATTTGTGGCAACGCAACGTGGATAGGCAAGAACATGGCGTCCACCTGGCCTCCTAGCAAGTCAGATACGGCTGGTGCGGTACCTCGGTAGGGGATGTGCGTTAAAAATACTTGGGCCGTGTTCTTGAACAATTCCATGGACAAATGATGGGGTGTACCAACACCAGGCGAGGCGTAATTGATGCGCCCTGGGTTGGCTTTGGCAGTAGCCACCAATTCGGCTGCAGTTTTGAAGTTGGACTTAGGGTGCGTGACCAACAAAAGCTGTCCCCAGCTGGTCAGAATGACCGGAGTAAGGTCCTTGACTGGGTCGAAACTCAGGCTTGTGTAGAGGCTTTTGTTCATGACCAGCGTGTTGACGCTGACCAACAAAGTTTGACCATCGGGTACGGCACGCACCACTGCTTCAGTGCCAATGTTGCCAGAGGCACCCACTCTGTTTTCAACTACCACGGGTCGGCCAAGTCGCTGCGATAGTTTAGGGCCAACAGTGCGTGCAATGAGGTCAATGCCGGTACCAGGTGTGAAGGGCACGATAAGCTTGATGGGGGCTTGGGTACTGGTAAGCACACTGGCTGGTGCGCTTTGGGCAAGGACATTGGCAGTAGCCAAAATTCCAGCAAGCAAGGTCAAGGTGATTTGGTGTGAGAAGTTGCGTCGTTTCATCATTGAGATTATTTCATTGTAGGAAAAATATCACTCGACATAGCTGAGCCAATACCGACCAACATGCCTTAGAAGTCCATGCTCAGGGTGAGTGTTTCACTCAAGAATACCACCCCATAGATTAAAGCAAATACGGGAATTAAGAAAGTCACAGTGAGCGCCTAGGCAGGCCCAGCACAAATTCGGCAGGGCCCATGCGCATGAGTAAAAATGATCAGCTGATGCTGGCATTCTCAAGCTTGAGCAAAGCTTGTTTGCGCCAAATACCACCTGCATAACCTGTGATTTGCCCCTGACTGCCCACGACGCGGTGACAAGGTATCAAAATGCTCATCGGATTTCGGCCAACGGCTGATCCGACTGCTCTAACCGCCGTGGGCCGACCGATGGCCGCTGCAAGCTCACCATAACTGCATGTTTGTCCTAAGGGAATGCTCATGAGGGCATGCCAAACAGCTTGCTGGAAGGCTGTTCCTAGACTTAAATCTAGCGAAAGGCTTTGAAGGGCTTGTCTGGCTGAAGTTGCTTTCGGCCATTGCTTGTCAAAGTAATTGCGCAAGCAATCTTCTGCTTGAAGCAAAGTGGGGTGTTGATTTGAAAGTGCCCAAGACCTGATGTCTGGAAAATGTTTTTGCGTCTCAAACCAAACACCACACAGGCCTGAGGGTTTGGCCGCCAGGGTCAATAAGCCCCATGGGCTTTGAGTGATTTTGTAGCTGGTTTCAGGGTGAAATTGCATGCGCCAATCGTATCCGATTTGAGCCCGCCGCACCTACAATGGAGCCCAAAGAAGTTCATTCCAAGGGCGCACAGTAAAGCGGTGCGTCAGATCTCTTAGAAAGTTATTTTTATGCAAGTTACGGCATCCATTTTCAAGGCCTACGACATCCGCGGCACCTACCTTCGCAATTTAGACGACAACCTGGCTGAAGCCTTAGGCAGAGCCTTTGGCAGCTTGGCTATGAAGGAGGGGGTGCAAAGCGTGGCGGTTGGGCGCGACGGCCGCCTCAGTGGTCCTGTGCTGTCGGCCGCCTTGATGCGAGGGCTTGTTAGCGTTGGCATTGAAGTGATCGATGTAGGGCTCACCACCACACCGCAACTTTATTTTGCTGCGCACACTGTTTGCAACAGCGGCATTCAAGTGACGGGTAGCCACAACCCCAAAGACGACAATGGTTTCAAAATGGTATTGGGTGGCAGGGCTATTTATGGAGATGAAATCAAAGCACTGCAACACGTCATTGAAAATGAGTCTTGGCATCTCAAAGTGGGTGGCTCTGTCCGTGTCGTAGATATTTTGCCAGCCTATATTAAGCGCATTGTGTCTGGCATCCAGTTGACCCGCCCCCTGAAAATTGTGGTCGATTCTGGTAACGGCATTGCTGGCGCCAGTGCCCCCGGTATTTTCCGTGCTCTGGGTTGCGAAGTCATTGAATTGTTCAGCGAGGTTGATGGCAACTTTCCCAATCACCACCCAGATCCTAGCAAGCCAGAAAATTTGCAAGATCTCATTGCAACCTTGGCGAGCTCTGGTGCCGAGTTAGGACTGGCGTTTGATGGCGATGGTGATCGACTGGGCATCGTGACCCAAGATGGTGAAACCATTTACCCAGACAGGCAAATGCAATTGTTTGCTCAAGATGTTTTAAATCGCGTGCCTGGTGGCACTATTTTGTTTGATGTGAAGTGTTCGCAACGTTTGGCCCCCGCTATTCGAGCAGCAGGCGGTACACCTCTGATGTTTAAAACTGGCCACTCCCTGATCAAAGCCAAGATGAAACAAATTGAAGCTGAGGGTGGTCAAGCGCCCTTGGGCGGTGAGATGAGTGGCCATATCTTTTTCAAGGAGCGTTGGTATGGCTTTGACGATGGCACCTACGCAGGTTGCCGCTTGTTGGAAATTTTAAGTCGCAGCCCCAATGCCAACGTTGTTTTAAAGGCGTTGCCAACGAGCTTTAGCACGCCTGAGTTGAATGTTGCTTGCAAAGAAGGTGAGCCCCACGAACTCACCGCCAAGTTGTTGCAAGTTGCTGCAAACTATTTTTCTGCGCCTGCCGAAATTTCAGACATTGATGGTTTGAGAGTCGATTGGCCCGATGGTTTTGGTTTGATTCGCGCCTCCAACACAACGCCTGTCTTGGTCTTGCGTTTTGAGGGGCACACAGAAGCAGCATTGCACCGCATTGAAAACGAGATGTTGACTTTGCTCAGAACAGTGAAGCCAGATGCCAGCTTGCAAAGCTCGGCGCATTGATTTGTTTGTCCTGCTCTTTCGAATTGCCTAAGTGATTTCCAGACTCTCGCTTTGGATTTACGGCGTGTTCACGCGCTTGGCGCAGCCCTTGCTTCGACGCAAGTTGTTCAAGCGGGCGCAAGCAGAGCCGCTTTACGGTCAATTGATTGAGGAACGATTTGGCCATTACACGCAAAGCGCTCGTCAAGACTGGATTTGGATTCACGCAGTCTCTCTGGGCGAAACGCGCGCTGCAGCCGTTTTGCTTGAAGCTTTGCGACAGGCGCTTCCTGGCATGAAATTGTTGCTTACAAATGGCACAGCCACTGGACGCGAGGAAGGGCGTCGTCTTTTGCAAGACGGTGATTTGCAGATTTGGCAGCCTTGGGATTCAGCGGCGGTGCTTGATCGGTTTTTTCACGCATTCAAACCAAAAATAGGTTTGCTGCTTGAAACCGAGGTGTGGCCCCTTCTTGTTCAGCGTGCTCAAGTTCACGGCGTGCCCATCATGTTGGTCAACGCACGCATGAGTGAAAAATCAATGCAGAAGGCTCAGCGATGGCCCTCACTGATGCAGCCTGCCTATGCAGGACTAAGCGCTGTTTATGCGCAGGCCTCTGACGATGCCATGCGATTGAAGACCTTGAGTGCCAATGTTCAGGGCATCTTTGGCAATTTAAAATTTGATGCCAAACCTGATGCT
>CAXNGF010000055.1:0-9536 GCA_964201905.1 Limnohabitans sp.
CAGTTCTTCAAAGCGTGCCAAACGCGCCTTGCTCTTGGCTTGACGACCTTTCGGGTTGGAACGGGCCCACTCCAATTCTTTTTTCATGGCCTTGGTGCGAGCGTCTTCGGTGCGTTGCTCTTGACCCAAGCGCGCCTCTTTTTGCTCCAACCAATTGGACTAGTTGCCTTTGTAGGGAATGCCGTGTCCGCGATCGAGCTCCAAGATCCATTCGGCCGCGTTGTCCCAGAAGTAACGATCGTGGGTAATGGCCACCACGGTGCCAGGGAAACGTTGTAAGAACAACTCTAGCCAGTCAACACTTTCGGCGTCCAAGTGGTTGGTGGGTTCGTCAAGCAGCAACATGTCGGGGCGGCTAAGCAACAAACGGCACAATGCCACGCGGCGTTTTTCACCGCCTGAAAGTTTGCCGATCATGGCGTCCCATGGGGGTAAACGCAAAGCGTCGGCAGCGATTTCCAGTTGGTGGTCGGATGCGTCACCCGCCGTAGCGATGATGGCCTCAAGTTTCGCTTGCTCTGCAGCCAGCGCATCAAAATCAGCGTCCTCCTCAGCGTAGGCTGCATAGACTTCTTCTAAGCGCGCTTGCGCTGCCTTGGCTTCACCCATACCACCTTCAACCGCTTCACGCACAGTTTCGTCGGGGTCCATTTGGGGTTCTTGGGGCAGATACCCAATTTTGAGGCCAGACATTGGAATGGCTTCGCCTTCAATTTCCTTGTCGATGCCGGCCATGATTTTCAGCAAAGTCGATTTGCCGGAACCATTCAAACCAAGCACGCCAATTTTGGCGCCCGGGAAAAAACTGAGTGAGATGTCTTTGAGAATGTGACGCTTCGGCGGCACGATCTTGCCGACGCGGTTCATAGAAAAAACGTATTGGGCCATGGCTGGGATGCTCTTCAGAAGGGAGGGGGATAATTTTTCCGGAAAGGGAAATATTATTTTCCCCAACCTTTGATTATCCTGTCTTTGGAGGCGTCTTCTGCCTATTTAGCACCCGAAATCTTTCAAATTACAAGACTCGGTCGCCCGATTTACCGCTTCGGCTTGAAAATTGAACCAAGGCATCTTGAGTTTCAAGCCCAATTCTGGCAGCCCGCCCGCCATAAACCTGTGATTTGAGCCATTCAGCCTCTGACTCCAATGCATCGGCTGACTTCACGGCTGTGTACCAAACTTTGGCTTCAGCATCCCAGCGGTAGCCGCGGGCTTTGAGCTTGTCTTTGGTTTCAAAGGGTGAACCAAATGCTTTGACCACTGTTCGAGCTTGTTCGGCCGCCTTAAAAAGTTGTTGCAGGCCTGTAGATGGCATGTCGTCAGGTTGGGCCTTTAAAGGGGAAGACAAGACACGGAGCAAAGCATGGCAGTCGACTTGTGCGCGATGAGCATCGTAGAACCACCCCAATTCGCTGCACAGAAATTCCAACTTGGCAGACCCCAAACCTTGGGCCTTCCAGTTGATGCCTGCAAATGAGCAGGCCCATGCTTTGTGCTCAAAGACTTCCAATCGGTTTTCGACGAAAGGCCTATCGAAGCCAGCGTTGTGCGCCACGATAAGGTCTGCACCTTGCACCATCTCCTTAATTTTGTCTTCGTTGAGTTTTTGACCCTCGACGTCTTGGTTGGTAATGCCAGTGAGCTTGACGATCTCTGCAGGGATCGGGCGGCCAGGATCTTCAAAGTCTTCATAGACCTCAACCGCACCAACAGGCAGGCCCGTTTGAAGATCGACATCGACGGCCAACATGGCCAACTCGATGATATTTTCAGCGTGCCAATCTAGGCCCGTCGTTTCCGTATCCAAAATGAGAACGCGCTTTGTAGGCCCACCAGACGCAGGCCCAAAGTCTAGAACTGGCACCAAGCGTCGTTTGACTTTGAAGTCAGGGTGGGCTGACAACTTGTCAGCCATTTCATCGAAATTCATGCTTACTCGCTTTTTTCTGTAGTGCCTATTTTGCCGGATGGAATAAGGCATCTGCCAAACCGCCACTTCGGGTCACTTGTTGCTTTACCGCATTAAACAAGACAGAGGGATTGGGGGCCCACCAAGTCAGTTGAGATTTGGCACGCGTTACGCCGGTGTACAGCAGCTCTCGTGTCAGAACGGAAGCATCCCGGTCAGGCAACACCAAGAGCACATGGTCGTACTCGGAGCCTTGAGATTTGTGAACGGTCATGGCCCACACCGTTTCAACGGCATCTAGGCGTGATGGCAAAACCCACCTCACGCCGCCACTGCCATCGGGGAATGCAACGCGCAATCCATTGGCCGTTGGTAAGCATTGACCCACATCACCATTCATGAGTTTGAGGTGGTAGTCGTTGCGCGTCACCATGATGGGACGCCCCACAAACCAAGCGTCTTGCAGTTTGGCAGACTGAAAGTTTCTTTCAATTCCCTTTGACAGTAGCAAGGCAATTCCAATTTTTTCATTCATTGCTTGAACGCCCCAAGCGCCTTGTCGCAGGGCACAGAGCACTTGAAACTTGCTAAAAGAATTTAACAATTGTAGAGCTTGTGCATTGTGACAGACGGCACCGGCTTGTTGAAGTGGTTTCAAAATTTCCAACCAAGAAGACCACCCGACACGCAATGCGTGAACGACTTCGGGATGCAGCTGACCTTGGGGTCTTTCGCGCCATTCATCTGGCCAGCGTTGGACTTCTGGCTTTTCAATGCCATGCTTTAAGCTGCTGACAGGTAGGGCATGCCATTGTGTTTTGATTTGGGGTTGATCGCCAGCATTGATGAATTTGGCCCATTGGCCGATGGCGCTGCTGGCGTGAAAACGTCGACTGACATGCAGTACTGCGGTTTGTTCACTCAGGGCGTAGGCTTGTGTATTTTGGGTTTGTGTGTTTTCGTCTGCTTGGTCAGCACCCTGGCACAACTGCGACCACACCGCGCCAGCCTCGACAGAGGCCAACTGGTCTTTATCGCCCAATAACACCAACCTGGCTTGTGCAGGCACACATTTCATCAAACGCGCCATAAGCTCTAGGTCAATCATGGAAGCTTCGTCTACCACCACCAAGTCGGAAGCCAATATGGGCGCAGGGCTAGCGGCTGCATTAGGGTTGAACTGCAACAGTTGATGCAAGGTGACAGCTTGCGAGGGGATGCCCTCTGCCCAGCCCTCGGGCAAGCTAGACAGTGCCGATTGAATTGAGGCACTCAAGCGACTGGCAGCCTTACCCGTGGGAGCTGCCAAATGGATGCGCAATGCTGTGTGTTGATCATGGGCCGAGCGTTGCAGCAAGGCCAGCAAGCGAACCACAGTGGTGGTTTTGCCAGTGCCTGGACCACCCGTGATGAGTGTGAGGCCAGCTCGCAATGCTTTGCCGCAGGCGATGCGTTGCCAATCTGTTTCTTGGCTCTGATGTTCGAACAGTTTGTTCAATTTATCTTTGCTGTCTGTGGCTACTTCAAAGTGTGTTGATAGCCGCATTTGCACTGAGGCTTGAATGCTTTGCTCTGCTTGCCAGGCGCGCCTGAGGTAAACGCGCCAAGCTTGGCCATCTGGTTGGAAAGACACGACAATGGGGGAATTTTCACCCTTGGCCCATGGCATTGTTTTGGCGGCTTCAGCCCAAGGGTTGACTACTGAGGCAAACAAATCTGCAGGAGCCACAGCGTGCAGCGCCAACGCCGCTTGATTTGCCAAGGCTTTGGTTTGCGCTTCGGTCAAATCGAGCAGATGCGCTGGGTTGTGCCACAATTTTTCAAGGTCTAGGCAAGCATGACCTCTGCCCATTTGATGACTGACCATAAGAGCCAACAAATCGTGCAAGGGGTTTGGCGTTGCTTGGTGTGATTTTAAAAATTCAAGCCATGCCAAATCCAAAGCCGTCCATGGCCAAACTAGCACGGCAGATGCTGCTTGTGGCAATGCGTCCTTGCCTAAGCTTTGTTGCGCATGCATCATTTGATCGCTCCTGCCAACGATGAAGGCTGATTAGATTTGAAAGCTTCGTCCAATGCACGAATGAGTTCCCAGGGCGGCTTGTTGGCATACAGCCCCTGCCCGGTTTGATCAATGCCGCGCAAATACAGGTAAATAGCACCGCCTACATGCTGTTCGTAGTTGTAAGCTTGAAGGCGCGACTTTAAGAGCCGGTGCAGCGCCAAGATATACAAGGTGTATTGAACTTCGTAGCGATGACTGAGCATGCTGTTGGCGATACTCTCCTGTGAGTAATCGGACAACTTATTTGACTTGTAATCGAGGACAAAATATTGGCCTTGGTGTTCAAACACGATATCCATGAAGCCCGTTAGCAAACCACTCAATTGCTGAGCTTGCAAGGCAGGGCGGGCTTTTTCGGGATGCAGAAAATGGCTAATCTGTTGGTCAATGTGCAGCGTAGAAACACCATGCGTTTTGAATGTAAAACCCATTTCAGGCCACGCATTTTGGGCATGGAATTGCGACAGACTAAAACAATGTTGATCTGACCCCAATTGAGTGGTGGCTGTCTGGCGAATGAGTTGCAAACAGAGGGTTTGATGCTCGGGGGTGAGTTGCAAGCTTTCGGCTTGTGTTTGCCACCAGTGCTGCCAGCGAATTTTGACTTCTGCAGAGACGTCAGATTCATTTTGGAGAAGGGGCCAAGCTTCTTTAAATTGCCATTCAAAAATGTCATGCAGCAAGGTGCCGTAGGCACTGCCTGCAGGGAATGCGTTGTATTGAATGTGAACAGTTTTTGACGATGAGGCATCATCTGCCAAGAGAAGGTCAGAGGACTGTACAGCAGGATTGTCAATTTGCGAATCTAGCAACCGGTCTTCACGCGCCGTGCCTGAGTCTGTGGTCTGCCATTTGGTTTCACTTAGGCTGCGGGTGAGTGCACTGAAGCTGGCAGTCCAGCCGGCGTTTGGCAACACGCGTGTGGGTGATCTTGCAGTTGTTGCAGCATTTAAATTGTCTGGATAAAAGGGTACATACAAGTGTGCGTCCGCCGCGGGGGCATTGATGACATGAATGTCGTCACAAGCCGCCCATGAATTAAGCATGACAGACAAATCATCTGCAGATTTTCGTTGCAACAAAAAGCTGAGCGCACTTTGCGGTTGAGTTTCTTTGCCTTTGAAATCCTTTTGGCGTTTGGCAATGCCCATCCACATGGCCTGCTGTGCCCGCGTAAGGGCTACGTAGAGCAAGCGAATGTCCTCTTGCAGTCGCTCTTCAGGCGTTCGAAGAGACTCGTCTTTGTCTTCTCTAAAGTTGGCGACAAAGGGCAAAAACACCAAGGGATATTGCAAGCCTTTGGCCTTATGGAAGGTGATGACTTGCACCAATGCGGCATCGGTTTCTAGACGCATTTGTGCCGCCTCGCCTTGCGCCTGAGGGTTTGCCAATTGGTCAGACAGAAACCTAAGCAATGCGTTCTCACCTTGCAGACTGAGGCTGGCCGATTGAAGCAACTCACCCAGATGCAAAAGGTTGGTCAATCGTCTTTCAGCGGTGTCGCCCTGTTCTTGCATGCGACGGCCAATGGCTTGTTCGTGCAACATTTTGTAGAGCATGGGCAAAATTCCCTGGCGCTGCCACGTGTGGCGCCATGCATTGAAACGTTCTACCCAGATATCCCAAGCCTCCTCTGCTTTGAAGACTTGCTCAATCTCTGTCAAGCTGAGGCACAAGGTGCGGGTGGTCAGTGCGGCACGGAGCAACTTGGCATTTCGCGCTTGTAGAATTGCCTCTAAGATACATGCCAAATCAAGTGCTTCGCGTGTTGCATAGACGCTGTCTCGGTCTGATAAGTAGACGCTTCGAACCCCCCTCTCAGCCAAGGCCATGCGTATTTTCTTGGCTTCTTGCCCATCCCTGACCAATACCGCCATTTGACCCGGTTGTGCAACTTGCTGATTCAGCAAGCTAACCATTTGTGTGGCGCAAATTTGCGCCATTGCGTCGCCATAGTGCTTGGCACTGAGAGGCTTTTCAGAGTCTAAGCGCCAAACTGTAAGAGCCGGTATTTTGAGGCCATTGGCGAATTGAAGACTTTCTGCTTTGGCAGGAGAAGGTGTTTGCACACACTCAAATGGCACTTCACCAAAGGGGCTCTGTGCCCTTGCAAACACATGGTTGACGGCACTTACCACTTCTTGACTAGAACGAAAGTTTTCTGTGAGTGTCCAAATTGACTCAGCAGCATGCCTGGCGTTTAAATAGGTTGGTAAATCGGCACCGCGAAAACTGTAAATGGCCTGCTTGGGATCGCCAATCATTAAAAATGCATTGGCCTGCCTGTGGGCTTCTAGGCTCTGTTCTTGGCCAACAGTAGAAGCATAAATTTTTGACAATGATTCATATTGCCAAGGATCAGTGTCTTGAAATTCATCCACCATGGCCACTGGAAATTGAGTGCGCATGATTTGGGGCAATCGACTGGCAGGTGCATGCAGCGCTGCATGCAAGCGCTGTAACAAGTCTGAAAAATCAAAGCTGGCCAAACTTCTTTTTTGCTGGGAATACGCTCGTCCCACTTTGAGTGCGGCATGTTGCAACAAATTCACACCTACTTGAGGCTCACCTTGACGCTCAGCCATCCAATTGCCGATGGCAGTCCAGACCCCGTGCGAGTGATCGATGGGCTTGGCACCGCCTTTTAGGCTAGCGTTGAGCTTTTCAGCGGTGAATTTTGAAAGCACATCGATGTCTGCTTCTTCGCCAGATGCCCATTCTGAAAGGTGACGAAGGAAGTACGCGTGTTTGTTGGCCCGATAGTGATTCCGATTCAAATCATTTTCTAGCGATTTGGCCAATTGGTCTAAAGCACTTGGAATGCTGTTCAACAAAAGCTGCCTGGCTTGTGCCTCCAAGAAAAGGACGCGATCTTGCCACTGAGCCCAATCGAGCACCAAGGCATTGGGATCGGGGTCTTGTGCGGCATCAGGAAAACTACCCGGAGATTTTTCAAAGGTTTGCCACAAGGACTGAATATTTTTAAGCAAGGCCTCTGGCGTTGCACCCACTTTTTTCAAGGCACCCAATTGCTTGACTTCTAAGGGGTAAATGAATTGACGCCAGTAGTCTTTCACCAACTTTAATTTCAAAGACGGGGCATCGTCCAAACGTTTTTGGTCAAACAAGCTTTGGCTGTCAAAGGCATGTTGACGCAACATTCGACTTGACCAACTGTGAATGGTGTAAATGGCAGCCTCGTCCATCCACTGGGCTGCCTGCTCTAAACGTTCGGCATGCTGCTCATTGGCATCCGTGCCCAGTGTTGCTTGTAGGTGCCTGAGGAAATCGTCAGCGCCTAGCGTTTGTCCCCTGAAAAATTGCGCAGCCTGGGCCAGTCGTTCTCGAATGCGATCTCTGAGCTCTGCAGTGGCTGCGTCGGTAAAAGTCATTACCAAAATTTGAGGGGGCATCAAGCCTTCACCAGACCAGCCATGTCCCAGAATGAGACGCACATACAACGCGGCCAAAGTCCAAGTTTTCCCAGTGCCAGCGCTAGCCTCAATAAGTTGAATACCCTGCAAAGGAACGGTGAGCACGTTGAGCTTGTGCGTTTTCAATTGAATCATGACTCAGCGCCTTCCATCGAAGCTGCGTGGATCAAGTCATCGTACAAAAGAGGCGCCCAAATTGGCAGACCATCCATGAGTAAATCGAAATTGTCGAACGAACGCTGGACATACAAGGAGCGCGCAAGATCTGTATTGTCAGAAAAGCCATCCGAAAATTCTTTGCGTGCTTTGTCCAAGGCCACATCAGCGAGCTTGTCGCCCTCTAAAGCAACGCCTGACTGCTTTAGGCTGATTTGTTCAGACGCAAAGGCCAAGCCAGCTTTGAAAGTAACAGGCAAGGGGTGGGTCCAGGCTTGCGCGTAAACCAATAACCACTGGGCCAACAAAAGCTTGGCGCTTTCCTGAGGCATAGCTTGCAACACGGCCACTCCATCTAGGCCGACGGCCACTGACTGGACTTTCCAGCCAGCAGCGCATAGCAAAACATGGTTAGGCCAGAGGTTGATCAAGATATCGGCACGGGCAGTTTGTTGGTCTTTTTCCCCTGTGGCCACTGCACCGGGTCTTGTGGTGATTTGCAATGTAGGCGTAGCATTGGATCCATCAGCGGCTTGTTGAGCTAGATTTTGTGTTTGGCGCAGTGCCGTGATCTCGGCACTGACACGAACGTCACCCCAAGGCATGGCAAGCACAACAGCAATTGATTGCGTTGGCAACTCGTTTGCATACTGATGCCAATAGCCCGAAGCGCGTTCTTTGACTTTTTTCGCAGCATCGTATTGTTGTTTCAGCAGCATTTGTCCTGTTGCACCCATGGGCAAATGACCCAACAGTTTTGCTGCTTCCAACTGCAAGTCAAGGTCCCTTGCTTCTAACAATGAACGACCCAATACATAACGATCTAGCCCATTCAATGCAAAATTTTCGTCGTCTAAAAGAGCTTCTTCTGGGCCTTTTAACTGCACGCCCAAACGACTGCGCCAATAAACTTCGACAGGTTGCTTAAGCAAACGCAAGCATTCTTTTAATGACCATTCAGAAAACACGGGCACATCAAGCGCAGGTGATCCTGAATTCGAGAATTGGCCTTGTGATGGTGATGGATGACGCTGCGCATTTTCCCAATCGTCTGCATAAGTTAAAAATTCCGAGTTGGGCTGGAAATATTTTGCAGAAAAAGCCTGCAATGGTTGCAAGACGGCTGCAGACTCTGGAAAGAAACGAGACTTCAAAGTATCTCGCAACTGCGAGACCAATACAGAGGGCGGCATTTTTTGATTGTCAGTAGACCTTCTGCCCTGCCAACTGATGTAGAGCTTATCGCGTGCCGACAAGAAAGCTTCCAAGAACAAATACCGATCGTCTTCACGACGCGACCGATCGCCTGCACGCCAATGGGCTGACATTAAATCAAAATCACGGGGCGTGCTTTGACGGGGATAAGCGCCATCGTTCATACCCAGCAAACACAATCCTTTGAAGGGAATGGCACGCATGGGCATGAGGGTTGAAAACTGCACTCCGCCGCCAAAGAAACGTTGCTGCAGACCCGCAGACTCCAGGCCAGACAGCCAATGTTCGCGCACAACGGTTAACGGCAATGGCTCTGACAAACCAGCCTGATCACACAATGATTGCCATTGTGTCAGCTCTTGCTTTAAACGCAGCAACATGCGCTCATCGGCCTCACTGTCGGCTGCAAAAAAGCGCGCCATCAAATCGTGCATCACCGCACACCATTGATTTGGCGTATGTGCAGCATTCAATTGAGACAAGCTGATGGACACCGCCTCCAACCACTGTGCCAGATAGCCCACCTTCAAAGCACTCAGGCCAGAAACTTGAGGCAAGGGAAAGACGCCCTGCCATGCCTCACTGCCTTCAGCTTGGCCGGCGGCATAACCCAATATCAAACGTTGTAATCCGTAGGCCCAGGTGTTTTGCTGTGCATAAGGCATGTTGCTGGGCACGCCCCACTTTTGTCGGTGCGTCGGATTCAAGCCCCAGCGCACAGCAGCGCCTTGTAGCCAGTTTTTCATGGTTTGAACAT
>CAXNGF010000056.1:0-9501 GCA_964201905.1 Limnohabitans sp.
GTCGGTCCAAGGTACAAATCCTGCTTGAGAACTCAAGCTTATTGCCGACTTCAAAGCGGCTTGCTCAAACCACTTTGGGTCCTTGGTCAGCAAGGCCCAGCTTGAGGGGTAAACCAATCGATTATCGTCACCATCATGGTCAATCAGTTTGGCCGTGAAGCCAAGATTTTGCGCGGCTGTTTGAATGACGGGTTGAAGATCTAAAAATCGGTTGGTAATGTGAACAGCCAGTACACCATTCGGCTTCAAATGCCGTGCATACTGTTCAAAGGCCTCGCGAGTGAGCAAATGCACAGGCACAGAATCACCTGAAAAAGCATCGACTACCAAGACGTCGAATTGCTGCGGCGATTCAGCTTCAAGTTGCAGTCTGGCATCGCCCAGCACCAGTTCTGTTTTGGCCAAAGTCTTGGACAAAAAACTAAAGTTGGTTTTAGCCATGCCAATGACAAGCGGATCAATCTCATACATTCTGTATGTGTCTCCCTGTCTGCCATATGTCGCTAAGGTACCAACTCCCAAACCAATCACACCAACGCGAACAGGGCCGATGTTCATTTGGGTGGTGATGGCTAGTCCGGCACCTGCATCGGCGTTGTAATAAGTGGTGGGTTCCATGGCGCGCTCAGGCGCTAAGAACTGTTTGCCATGCACGATCTGCCCATGCAGCATGCTGCGATACCCGTCTTCAGGAAATGCAAAAACCCTTAGGCTGCCATAGAAATTTCGGCCTTTCATTTCAACGCCTGATGCTTCTTGAATGTGGTCGTTTACGCTCACTGCGCTGAGCGCAACCAGCGCCAGAGAGCTGACAACAGCAAACACCGGCCTGCCTAGCCCCTTTGAAATGGCCGGCCATGCCCGCCACAGCGAGAGACTAACAACAATGCCACTCAAGATCACTGCTACAGATAACTCGTAATGGCCATCGAACGCATAAGGCGCTATGACACCGACAAAAAAGCCACCTAAAAACCCACCCACAGACAACATTAAGTAATACAAGGTGAGATGCTTTGTAGGTGGTTGTTGCAAAGCCAGTTCACCATGGCAAACCATGCACACTACAAAAAATGCCGTGAGGTTAATGCCCATGGCCACCAGTAGCGGCAAATCGGACAAGCCCATGGTGGGCAGGTAAGCCAGAGCGCCTAAACTTAAAACCAAGAGCGGTAAGAAGATGCGTCTTTGGTACCAGCCCTGTCGTTCAAAACACAAAATGAAGGTCAGCAAATAAAGCGCCAACGGCGCGATCCATAGCAAGGGAATGGGTGCTATGTTTTGTGTGAGATAACTGGTGTCGGCCACCATCAAAATAGAGGGGCAGGCTGCTAGCGCCACCCACAGCAGCAATTGGCCAGCTTTGATGGTTGACGAGGCCTTTTCCTCGGCGTGATGAGCTGAGGCTTTCGTTTCTTTTGCTAGGGGCTTGGCATGCCTGCCGCGCCAAGCCAAGCTGCCACAGGCCAGCACAAACAGAACAAACAAGCCTGACCATGCCAAAGACTGCCAACGTGTTGGTAACAAAGGTTCAACCACAAATGGGTAGGCCAACAAAGCCAACATGGAGCCAAAGTTCGACAGTGCAAACAGTCTGTAAGTGACAGCGCCGCTGCGCTCTCGGGCAAACCAAGCTTGGACAAGGGGGCCGGTTGTTGAGAGAACCATGTAGGGCAAACCAATAGAGGCGCTGAGCAAACCCAGAATGCGCAAAGTTGGGTTTTCGCCGCCTGTGGGTTTCCAAATTTCACTTGGCATGATGGGGAGCAGCAGCACGCAACTTGCCAGCAATGCCATGTGAAGCAGGCTTTGACGCAATGGTGTTAGGTGATTGACCACCCAATGCGTGTAAAGGTAGCCAAGCAGCAACAGGGCTTGGAAAAACAGCATGCAAGTGGTCCAGACGGAAGCTGACCCACCAAACCAGGGCAGGATCATTTTGCCCATCATGGGCTGGACTTGAAAAAGTAAAAAGGCGCTGAGAAAAATGGTCAAGCCGTAGAGGAATACGGCTTTGAGGTCAGTGGATTTTTGCATCCCTGCGATTATGCCGACTCAAACGGAGTTTGGACTGGCATTTCCACCTCAATTGGGCATCTCATGCTTTCAGGCTACTTCTGTAGCGCAACGCAGCTTCGGATCTGACCAACGTTCGGCGTCGTCCGCAGTTGTGATGAAGGACCAAGAGCGCACATGGCGAAGCTCCGAAGGCGCTGCTTCTAGCCCCTTGCCCTCGCAAAAGTCGCGTGTGAGCTGGAGGTACATGCGGCGCGCACGCACGATGACCTGATCGCCGTTGCAGAGCTGCTCCTGTGTCCTGTCGGCAATTGCCCCCATGCTGGTCTGCACCACGAAGTCTTCGAGCTGCAGATTGTTGAAGCCGCTGAAGTTGTTGCCATTTTTCATTGCTGCGCGGTCCTGCCGCCATGCATTGCGCACGTCGCCTTGCACCGGTGCGAAGGCATCCGGGTTGTCCAGAGCACGCCAATCGTCATGCCGAATTGGTTTATCAATGTTGTAGCGAATGAAATACTGAATTGAATGCTCGTCGTCAACTGGCGTGGTGATAATGGTCAGCCGGTCACCAGTGCTCATGTTCGAAGGTGGTATGAAGCTGACGTAGGGGAATACGAGTTCAGTCACACGCACATAGGTCTGAGCTTTCTCTAGCCCCCGTAACGCCGCTGCCTTCAAACCGTAAGGTGTGATCATGACGTCGTAGCGCGGTGCGGTGTTGTCAGCCGTGAGATTTAACTCACCGAGGTTGCCGACCCAGTTCTTGTGCAGAATGCCAACATGAGAGGAGTCAATGGTCGCCTCTATTCCTTGCATCCAATTGCAATGAATTTCCTGCAACCGGACATTGAGATGCTCGTCTGGCAAGGACATGAATTCGAGCTCGGGAAGTTGGGGCGGCGTACCGCCATTCCCCAGCCACACCCAGATGAGTCCTCCGGCTTCTTGAACTGGGTAGTGCTTCAACCGCATCGTTTTGACGAAGACTTCAGGCTTTAGACTTTGCGTGGGCGCTTCGACGACTTGGCCGCTGACGTGGAACTTCATCCCATGGAAAATGCATCTCAGAGAGCAGTCTTCGTTGCGTGCCAGGGTAAGGGAGACGCCGCGGTGGGGGCATTTCTCATCAAATAAGCCGACGCGCCCATCGGTGGCACGAAACGCTACATAGTCCTTGCCGAAGAGTCTCACATGAATGGGAGCGCCGTCCTTCTCTAGCCTGCCTGCTCGCAGTGCCGGGACCCAATGCTTCTGCTTCAGCATGTTGCCCATGGGCGCATCACCTTCAACCCTACACAGAAGGTTGTTTTCTTCATTGCTCAGCATAAAGCCCCCGTTCAGTTCACTGGCTCGAATTTGGCCTTCATCACGACATCCTTCCAGCGCTCCACCTCGGCAAGGTAGAAGCGAGTGGACTCTTCGACACTCATGTTGTTTGGAACGATGCCGATGGCCGCCATTCGTTGTGCAACATCCGGTACCTGAGTTGCCTTATTTATTTCTGCGTTCATTTTGCGCACGGCTTCCGCAGGCGAGCCGGTCTTCATGAAAATGGCGTACCAGAAGTCAACGACAACGCCTGGCAAACCGGCTTCGCGTGTGGTCGGAAGGTCAGGCAGCCCTGGGGAGCGTTTTTCACTGGCTACAGCCAGGCCGCGCAGCGACCCGTTAAGGATGTGCTGTTGTACCGACGGCGCATCCATCATCACGAAATCGGTATCACCCGCAATGGTGCCAATGATGGCAGGTGCTGTACCGTTGTAGGGAATGAAGTCCACCTCGAAACCGCCTTGCAGGCGCAGTGACTCCATCATGAGTCGGCTGGCACCAAAGCCGAAGGTTGCGCCCTTCATGCGTCTCTTTTTAGCAAGCTCCACAAACTCTTGTAGCGTTCTTGCTTCTAGCTTAGGGTTTACCGCAATGTAAACAGGCGAAAAGCCAACGATCGCGACAGGCTGGATATCGCCAATTGCGTCGTAGGGAAGTTTTTTGAAAACAGCCGGATTGACCGCAAATCCCAAGGCATGGGTCATCAGCGTATAGCCGTCAGGTCGCGCATTGGTCATGGCCTGGATGCCGATCATTCCGGCGCCGCCAGCACGGTTGTCCACCACCACAGGCTGGCCAAGAGTGCTTGCGATTCTTGCTGCAATCGTGCGTGTGACAGCATCCATACCGCCGCCAGGAGGGTAAGGCACGACGATTCGCAAGAGGCGGTCTGGATATTCAGCGAAAGCGGGAAGCGTGCCAAGAATGGACAAAATTGTTGCCAGCACGAAGGCCAACACTCTGGTCAGACGTCTCATATTGTCTCCTGCTGAGTTACTTTGTTGCTAATGAATAGTCAGTTGCACATCGGCCAAAATTAAGTATAGGCCAGATCTATAAATTTTGGTGAAACAGAAAACTGCCTGCGCCTTAGATTTGGATTGTGCAGCGCAGCATCAGCAGAGTGGAGGAGAACATTGAAAACTTCAGCCAAACATAAGCACCTAACCCGGCGCCCTGCTAAATTGAGTGCGGTTTCATCCACGCACCTTTGCGTCTAGATTTGCTCAAACTCGATTGGTTTGATTTAAGCAATGTCAAATCCAAACGCGGCATAGCAGCTGCTGAGCAGTTCTACAAGAAGGTGTTGCCTCGTAAACGCCGAGTGCAGCGGTTTGTGACTATATTGAACAAAGTTGGAAATTTGTTTGCATTGGCACGCCATTCTCTCTCAGCAGTCAATCACCTATACCCAGATAGGTGTAAGATTTATTAAGATAGTTTGTATCATTTTATTTTCATTGCCCAAAATTGAAGGAGCAACTGATGATCACCGAGAGCCCTCAAACACCAACGATAGGATCGGAATTAAGAGGCATTGATGTTCGTCGACTAGATGAAAATAGTTTTAAATTAATTTCTGATATTTTTTATCGAAGAGGTGTAATTTTTATACCGGAACAGAATCTATCTGCAGATGAATTATTGAACTTCGCAATGCGTTTTGGAAAACCGTGGCTTGGGCCCTTGCTCAAGCCGTCCGAAAATAGTTCTTCCGTCGTAACAATTACCAACCGAGGAAAGGATAAAACTGCGACAGAATATTGGCATAGTGACACTACTTTTGTTAATTATCCGCCAGCTATAACTCTACTGAGTGCAGTAGACGTTCCTAAATTTGGAGGAGATACCATGTGGTGTGATCAGTATGGTCTTTACGAAAGTTTGTCTGAAGGATTTCAGAAATTATTATCTAACCTTGCGGCAGTGCATTACGACAGGCAAAGATTTAATGTTTTACCTGGACGAACACCATCGATGGAGTCTGCGGTTCATCCCTTGGTTAGAACACACCCTGTTACTAAAAGAAAATCTCCTTTTATCAGTGGGCAAGCAGAACATTTTCAGGGAATGACACGGGAGGAAAGTCGGCCGCTACTTAGCCAACTTCTCGGACTTTTGGGCCAACCTGACTTCGTCTATCGGCATCGCTGGAAAAAGGGCGATTTGCTAATGTGGGATAACAGATCAACTACGCATTACGCAATTCATGACTATGGAGACTATCCCAGAAGATTGCATCGGGTTACTGTTCAAGGTGAGCATTCGATATGAGTTCTTCAGCGCTTATGCTTGCCATGTTGGCATTGCCAACCCCAGCAGGTGGCCGTTATGAATTAACGAAATGCCCAGTTCCTGTACCTCAAGCCACCGAAGTACTGGTGCAAGTCAAGGGCTCGGCCCTTAACCGAGGCGAGCAGAATGCCTTAGAACGGCTTGTAGATCCTACGAAAAAACCAACCATCGGTGGAATTGAATTTTCTGGAGTCGTAGTTGGTCTGGGAGAAGCCGTTACGCGCTGGAAGATAGGGGATGAGGTTATGGCTCGTTCTCTTGGATGTTTTGCGCAATTCGTAACTTGTGATGAGCGAGCATTGATGGTCAAACCGCCAAGTGTTTCCTGGCCAACCGCCGCAGCAATACCCAATGTATTTATCACTGCACACGACGCTATTGTGACTGCTGGGGTTTTACTCAAAGGCGAGACAGTATTGATTACTGCTGGATCCTCAGGGGTAGGAATAGCCGCCATACAGATAGCAAAATTTATGGGTGCCTCAAAAGTGTTAGTGACCAGTCGCAGCCCCTCAAAGAAAGCAAAGCTTCATAGTCTAGGTGCAGACTTAGTCATCAACAGTGAGCGGCCTGATTGGACTGATGAAGTTATGGAAACCACATCAGGTAAGGGGGTAGATATGGTTGTAGATCAGGTGGGATCCACTTTGTTAGCTGCAAACTTAAAGATATTATCGATTGGTGGTCGCCTGCTAACAGTCGGTAGAAATGCTGGCTCTATAGCAAGCTGCGATCTTGACGAAATAGCTCGAAAAAACGCAAAAATTATTGGCACTAGCTTTCGATCGCGTACAAAAGAACAAGTTTACGTCTGCGTCGATCGCTTTAAGGTAGATCTTATGGATGCGTTCCTAACCGGGAAGGTGGTATCTGTAGTAGATCGGTGTTTTAAATTAGATGCTATTGCAGAGGCCCAAGCCTATCTTTGTAGTAACAATCATGTAGGAAAAATATCTATTGATATTAATTTTTGAATTGGATTTTTATGAAAAAATTTATTTTTATTGCACGTTATTTTATATTGTCAATCTATGCAATGGCTAATTTATGCATTGGTGTTGCTGCTCAAACCTATCCGAATAAACCCATCACAATAATTGTTCCATTTCCTCCTGGCGGTACGACAGATATTCTTGCTCGAGAAATTTCCTTGCGATTACAAGCCAGGCTTGGCGTAGGTGTCATCGTTCAAAATAGAGATGGCGCAAGTGGAACTATTGGTTCTGCACAGGTCGCTCGATCGGTTGGTGATGGACACTTGTTGCTACTGACAGCTACGCATCACGTTATTAATCCAGCCTTGCGGGATCAGTTGCCGTATGACACACGCCGAGACTTTACCCCTTTAGCAATGATTGCCTCCGCACCTAATGTATTGATTGTGAATTCTAATTTTGAGGGTCAGACTGTTGCAGATCTAATTAGGATGGCAAAAGAAAAACCTGGATCAATTCACTTTGGGTCGAGTGGTACCGGAGGTGCAAATCATCTGTCTGGGGAGTTATTTAAATTAAAGACGGGTATCGAACTTGTGCACGTTCCATACAGAGGTGCTGCTCCAGCTTTGAATGATTTAATTGCTGGGGTTATCCCGGTTATGTTCGACGGATTGGCCGCTGTTGCGCCACAGTTGAAGACTGGGAAGATTCGTGCATTAGCGGTTACGACAAGGCAAAGAGCAATCATTGCTCCCGAAATACCAACTCTTTCTGAGTTGGGTGTTCAGGACTTCGATGTTTCTTCGTGGTTTGGTCTTTATGCTCCAGGGATGTTGTCTGCTGATGTGATTTCTAGACTTTCTATGGAGGTACGCTCAATACTTCAATCGACAGAATTAAAGCAACGATTTGAAAAACTAGGCGTGACGCCTGGTGTAATGTCGCAGCCAGAATTTGCAGCTTATGTTGATGAGGAAATTAAGCAGTGGGCATATGTTGTCGCCCAAGCAAAAATTCAAAAACAAAAATAGTCAAATCGAATAATTGAGTGGCATACAGAAACAAAAAAAGCCCCAAAAGGGGCTTTTCCATTGTTGACTTGGCGGAAGCGGTGTCATTAGGACTGTATATATTTACATGTCTTTTTTAGTCTAAATTGACTTTATTTTTATATATAAATCAATGACTTATGTGATTATTTGTCCATATTCGTCCAAATAGAATTTGACTGAAAAAGACAATTAGTGTATCTTTGAGTGTATCTTTTAACGACTATTTTTGCCTAAAAAATGAGCAAGCTAAGCACACTCAAGATCAAGTCATTAATCAAAGTTGGCATGCATTCAGATGGCAATGGACTGCATTTGAAAATTCAGCTTTCAAAGCAGACTAACGCACTCAACAAGAGTTGGATTTTTCGTTGGGGTGCACAAGGTAAGAACACGATGGGACTTGGCGCTTATCCAATGGTATCGCTCGCTACAGCACGTGAAAAAACGCTTGAGTGCAAGAGATTAGTTGCTAATGGATTAAATCCGCGCGATGAACGTGACAAAGTCAAAACTGAACTCAAAGCTGCAAAGGCTCAGTCAGTCACATTTGAGAAAGCAGCTAACGAGTACATCAAGACACATAGACAGTCTTGGAAAAACGTCAAACATGCTCAGCAGTGGGAAAACACTCTAGACATGTATGCTTTTAAGAGGATTGGAAAAGTGCCTTGCGCTGATGTAACAAAAGAACAAGTACTTTCTATCTTGACGCCGATTTGGACTGAAAAGCATGAGACTGCTACACGCTTGCGTGGACGCATCGAGAAGATTCTTGATTGGGCGATGGCAAAAGGCTATCGCACTGCGGCTAATTCAGCAGTACTAAAAGGAAATTTACAGTCATTATTACCAACTATAAACAAGCGGAAGCGAATAGAGCATCACAAAGCGTTGCACTATGACGATGTGCCCAAGTTATTTTCTTCAATCAAAGACGATCCATCAACGTCAGCACGTGCTCTTGTGTTCTGCATTCTTACAGCAACACGTACGACAGAGACAACAGATGCACAGTGGTCTGAGTTCAATTTGGAAAAGAATATTTGGATTGTGCCCAAAGAACGTATGAAACGTGACATTGAACATCGAGTACCACTCGCCACTCAATTGATTGAGATTTTGAATAAGATGAATAAGTCAGAAAGTACTTATGTATTTCATGGGGTGAGTAGAAATTCAAAACCCATATCAAACATGGCAATGCTCAAGTACTTGCAGCGCAAACAAGGCTACGAGAAGATCACAGTACATGGATTCAGATCGTCATTTAGAGATTGGGCTGCTGAGAAAGGCAACTTCCCACGCGAAGTATGCGAACAAGCATTGGCACACTCGTTGGCAGATCAGACTGAAGCAGCATATCAACGTGCAGATTATTTCGATAAAAGAATGGTCTTGATGCAAGCGTGGGCTGACTACTGCTTTGGAGTGGACACCACAATGACATCAGCAGAAACGCTCGACGTAGAAGCGAAAAAATGAGTAAGTGAATCATGCAACACGATTCATTTACTCATTAAATCAAGAACATCAGCTTCTCTGAATCAAAGACATGATGTCAGACTCTCGCCAACATGTTGTCTTTGGTCCAAGTTTTATGGGTTGAGGATATTTGCCCTCTGAAACACCTTTCCACCATGCAGCTTTCGAAATTGGCAAATAGCCAAACGAGCCACCTTTTTTGTCACGCACGATATCTTTCACTCTTAATAACTTATCCATAAAAATCCTTCTTTTAATTAAATTAATACACCATTAACAACATTTTCAAACGTAGTACCGCTTTCACCCTCTTTTTGATAAAAACTATATGTCCTACTTCCGCAGTTATTTGGCTTAACAATTATTTGATGAATGATGGAGTAGTTACA
>CAXNGF010000057.1:0-9462 GCA_964201905.1 Limnohabitans sp.
GCCAAGAGCAACGCACAGAAGACGCTCGCACCAAGGCCATGAAAAAAGAATTGGAATGGGCTCGCTCCAATCCAAAAGGTCGTCAAGCCAAGAGCAAGGCGCGCCTGGCGCGCTTTGAAGAACTGAGCGATTACGACTACCAAAAACGCAATGAAACGCAGGAAATTTTCATTCCTGTGGCCGAACGTTTGGGCAACGAAGTTTTTGAATTCACCAACGTCAGCAAGTCCTTCGGCGATCGTTTGCTGATCGACAACCTGAGCTTCAAAGTGCCGGCTGGCGCCATCGTCGGCATCATCGGACCTAACGGCGCCGGAAAATCAACACTCTTCAAGCTCATCTCAGGCAAAGAGCAGCCCGATAGTGGAACCATCAAAGTAGGTCAAACCGTGAAGATGGCTTTCGTCGATCAAAACCGTGACGATCTTTCTAACGAAAAAACCGTTTGGGAAGATGTGTCTGGTGGTTTGGACATCATGACTGTTGGGAAGTTTCAAATGCCCAGCCGTGCTTACTGCGGCCGCTTCAACTTCAACGGCGGCGATCAGCAAAAGAAAGTAGGCATGTTGTCCGGTGGCGAGCGTGGCCGTTTGCACTTGGCCAAAACCCTCATCGAAGGGGGCAACGTGTTGCTGTTGGACGAACCATCCAATGACTTGGACGTGGAAACACTTCGCGCCTTGGAAGATGCTTTGCTTGAGTTTGCGGGCTCCATCATGGTCATCAGCCACGATCGTTGGTTCTTAGACCGCATTGCCACACATATTTTGGCCGCCGAAGGTGACAGCCAATGGGTGTTCTTTGATGGCAACTACCAAGAATACGAAGCCGACAAGAAGAAACGTCTGGGCGAAGAAGGTGCCAAGCCCAAGCGCGTGCGTTTTAAAGCATTGAAATAATTCACAGCCCTCTTAAGTCAGAAAGCAGAGTGGAGTAGTGCCATGAAACCCATGCGCTTGGAGGACATTCTCTTCAGCCAAGGTTTTGGCACACGACGCGTTTGCGCGGGCTTGATCCAGCAGGGTTATGTGAGTGTCAGTGGCGAGGTTCAAGAAGACCCTGGCGTTTTCTTTGATCCCGAAAATTTGAAGTTCAAAGTGCAGGGCGTTGACTGGCCTTACTATAATCGTGCCTATCTAATGCTGCACAAACCCTCCGGCACGGAGTGCTCGCAAAAGCCCTCTACTTGGCCCAGCATTTACACCTTGCTGCCATCGCCTTTAAGACTGCGTCCGCAAAAGGCTGCCGTACAAGGCGTGCAAGCAGTGGGTCGATTAGACCAAGACACCACAGGGCTGTTATTGCTCACAGATGACGGAAAGTTCATTCACCGCATGAGCTCACCCAAGCACCACATGCCCAAGGTGTATGAAGTCACCACCAAACACGAGTTGACCGAGCACCAAGTGGAAAAGTTGATGGCGGGTGTGGTTTTAGATGACAGCCCAAAGCCTGTCAAAGCTGCGGCCTGTGAAAAAGTGTCTGATAGCCACTTAAAGCTCACCCTCACCGAAGGCAAGTACCACCAAGTCAAGCGCATGTTGGCCGCGGTGGGCAATCGGGTGGAAGGCCTGCACCGCAGTGCCATAGGCAATTTGCAGTTGCCAGACGATTTGGCACCCGGTCAGTGGCGTTGGATTTTGCCCAGCGAATTGGAAAAATACTTTAAGGCCTGAAGCACTTCTTGAGCTTGGTCCTTGTGGGGGCTGTGCCCACAGTTTTCTAATTTCACCAAGTGGGTTTGTGGCGCGTGGGCAGCTATTTCATCAATTTGCGCCATGCTTCCATAAAGGTCATCGACACCTTGGATGGCCATCAAAGGTGATTGAATGTGGTGGAGCAGGGGGCGAATGTCAAAATGTCTAAAGGCCTCGCTTAACCACACGTCGTTCCATTGCCAGAAAGCCACATCGACATCTTTGTGAAAAGCAGTCAATTTGGGTTTGAGTTTTTCGAAGCTATCTCTCGCTTGAGCTATGGCTTGAAGAGAAATCTCTTCCACCATCACATGGGGTGCCAACACCACGCAGCCTGTCACCGAAAATTGGCTTGCATAAATGAGTGAAATGGTGCCGCCATCTGAGTGGCCAATTAAGAGGGGATTGCTTATTTTCAAAGCAGACAGCAGTGCGGGCAGAACTTGCAAAGCTTCACGGTGCATGTAGTCCGCCTTCAAGCGGCCACTGCCACGGACGTCAGGAATGCCATCGGATTGGCCATAACCTTGGCGGGAATACACCCATCCTTCGCAGCCTAGGCTTTGACAGATTTGAGCTGGCCAATCTTTCCAAAGGGCAACACTTCCAAGGCCTTCATGTAAAAACACGCAGGCTGGCGCTTTTGTCGCTGAAGCGCTAAGTGGATCCACTGGAATGTGTTTCACCTCTAAATGGACGCCCAAGACTGAGATAAGCACAGGCAATGTCATGGCTCGAATTTTGGCAGCAGAAATGCCCACTTTTTATCATTTTGCCGATGAGTTTTCATACGAAGTCTCAATACCCCATTACACTTATGCCATGATCTTACGCGCACTGACATTCTCAATGGGTTTGGCTGCATTCAGTTTTGCATTTGCCATGTCTTCAAGTCCCCTGCCAGCGCCGCCGGTTCCTGCCGTTCAAGCGCCAGCCCCCATCTTTGTCCTGAACTCCCTCGATGGCAACGTCAGCGTCATTGACCCTGTCACTTGGACCGAAACTAAGCGCATTCCCACTGGCAAAGAGCCTCACCATTTGTACCTAACACCCGATGAAAAATCGGTCATTGTGGCCAATGCCTTGTCCGATTCCTTGACCTTCATCGATCCCCGCACGGCAGAAGTTCAACGGGTGGTGACTGGCATTTTGGATCCCTACCAATTGCGCTTTTCACCCGATATGAAGTGGTTTGTAACTGTCGCCAACCGACTCAATCACATTGATATTTACAAATGGGATGGACAAACACCTACCTTGGTCAAGCGCATCCCATCTGCTAAAACGCCCAGCCATATGTGGATTGACAGCAAGAGCACCACCATGTGGGCCACTATGCAAGACAGTGATGAATTGGTAGCCGTCGATTTGAATACGCAAACCATCAAGTGGCGTGTGAAAACTGGTCCTATGCCTGCGGATGTGTTTGGCACTCCAGACGATAAAACATTGCTCATCGGGTTGACAGGCAGTGATGGGGTCGAGGTTTATGACGTCTCCAATGGCCCTGCAAAAAAAATCAAAAAAATTCCAACTGGCAAGGGAGCGCACGCGTTTCGTGCCCTTGGAGACAAGCAGCACGTTTTGGTTAGCAACCGTGTTGCTAACACCATCAGTAAAATCGACTACAAAAGTTTCAAAGTCGTCGATAAATTTCCGGGTCCCACAGGCCCAGATTGCATGGACATCATGGCAGATGGCAAAACTATTTTGTTAGCCTCTCGTTGGGCGCAAAAGTTAAGCGTGATTGACATGACCACCCGCCAAGTTGTCCGTCAAATCAAGGTGGGCAAGTCGCCTCACGGTGTTTGGACATTGGACCATGCGCCTCGTCAGTGACGCATTAGGTATCTCATTGGCTCGGATTTTTCTGGGTGCACTTTTGTTCAATGCACTTTCATTTGTTGCTGTAGCTCAGACTAAAAATTCAACGCAGCAATGTCAAAAACCAATTTATTTGACTTTTGATACAGGGCACATGGGTGTAGCCCTCTTGATTGCTGAAGTCCTTCGCAAGCAGCAAGTGCCTGTTACCTTTTTTGCAGCGAATGAAAAAACAAAAGAGGGTGATGGCAGTTTGGGAAGCCATTGGGCTTCATGGTGGCGCGAGCGGGCCAGCGAAGGCCACGACTTTGCCAGTCACACCTATGACCATGCCTATTGGCGCGCAGACATTGACCCGCAAAATTTCAAAATTCGACCCAGTGCGGGTGAGCAAAAAGATCAAAACTTAATTTGGAATTCACAAGCTTACTGTGCCAATTTGAAAAAAGCATCACAGCGTGTTGAAGCAATGACTGGTCGCCCTAGCTTGCCTCTTTTTCGGGCGCCTGGCGGTAAAACTTCCCCGGCCTTGCTGAAAGCAGCAAGTCAATGTGGCTACACCCACGTGGGCTGGGCACCCTCGGGTTTCTTAGGTGACGAATTGTCAAGCCAAACTCACAGCAACCCTGCCTTACTTCGATCTGCGCTTCAAAATATCAAAACTGGCGATATCTTGATGGCCCATTTGGGCATTTGGTCGCGCCAAGATCCTTGGGCTCCTGCCGTACTAGAGCCGCTTATTGTGGGCCTGAAAGAAAAAGGTTTTTGTTTCGCCAGTTTGCGCCAACACCCGCAATATTCGAAACTTCTTTCTACGGTTCAATAAAGACCCTTGAACGTCGCCAGCTTTTGAATCACAACCTCATGTTTACCTCATTGATTGAATCGCTCGTTGACACCTTTGCAGCCTTGCAAACGATGCTGTTTGAAAGTGTGGTTCAGCCCATTGCTTTTGCATGCGGTGCAGGCAACCTGCTTGATGTAGCCTTTGAAGGCACAGGTTGGCTTTTGCTTGGCTTGTTGCAAATAGGGATTCTGGTTGTCCTTATTGCTCCTTTGGAAAAATGGCGTCCCATCGAAGCTGTGGTTGATTCCAAAGGGGTCAAGATCGATGTGATTTACACCCTCATTCATCGTTTGGGTTTGTTCAAGCTGGTGATGTTTTTCACTTTTGAAAATGTCATTGAAACTGCTTTTGGCATGTTGCGCGTGCATGGGCTTCCAACTTTCAATATCGATGCTATCTGGCCTGGTGTCTCAGACATCGCTTGGGTCAGTTTCTTTCTTTATCTCATCGTCTTTGATTTTGTGAACTACCTGATTCACCGGGGACAACACCAAATTAACCGATGGTGGGCTTTGCATTCTTTGCATCACTCGCAAAGGCAAATGACCATGTGGACAGACAACCGCAATCATTTGTTAGACGATGTGATCACCACACTTTTACTGTCTGTGGTGGCCAAGCTCATCGGTGTTGGCCCAGGCCAATTTGTGGCCTTGGTGGTGTTAAGCCAATTGAGCGAGAGTTTTCAACATGCCAATATCAGATGCAGTTTTGGCTGGCTTGTAGATCGCTTGTTGGTCAGCCCTAGATTTCATCGCTTGCACCATGCCATTGGCATTGGTCACGAATCAGCAGGCCGAAAAACCTTAGGCGGTCACAATTTCGGCGTCCTGTTTCCTTGGTGGGACATGATTTTCAAAACCGCTGACTTTTCCAACAGATACGACCCAACAGGTGTGCGAGATCAAGTGGAGGAGGGGCGCGATTATGGGCGGAGTTTTTGGGCGCAACAAAAATTAGGCTTCACGCGCTTTCTAAGCAAAGATGCGCGGTCATGAAACTCTTCATCGATTCTTTTTGGCGTGCGCTTGCCTACTGTTTGCATCCTAAAGTCATCCTGCTCTCCTTGTTGCCGCTCATCTTGATGGCGGTCATCGTCACAGGCTTGGGTGCGATGTACTGGGATCTTGCGGTCAATACCGTGCGCACGGGTATGGAAGACAGCCCTGTGATGGGTTGGGCATGGGCTTGGTTGGGGCGTGTTGGTTTGATGAATTTGAAGACGGTGCTTGCGCCATTGGTCATCATCCTGGCTGTTACGCCATTGGTCATGATCATGTCCTTGCTGGCAGTGTCATTCATGGTGACGCCTGCTTTGGTGAGTTTGGTTGGCACAAGGCGCTTTCCCAAGCTTGAGCGAAAACGTGGCGGCTCCCTATGGCAAAGCGTTTTGTGGACTTTGATGTCTGTCATTTTGGCCATCTGCTCATTGATTCTGACTTTGCCACTTTGGTGGCTTCCGCCGCTGGCCATACTTTTGCCGGCCCTGATTTGGGGATGGCTGACCTACAGGGTCATGAGCTACGATGTCTTGGCTGAACATGCGTCTGGTCAAGAGCGGATCGAGCTCATGAAGCGACATCGATTTCAATTGCTTGGCATGGGCGTTCTAAGTGGTGCCATGGGCGCAGCGCCTAGTTTGGTGTGGGCTTCCGGCGCTTTGTTTGCTGCTGCATTTGTTATTCTCATCCCCGTTGCAGTTTGGATTTACACCCTGGTCTTTATCTTCTCAGCGCTTTGGTTTATCCACTTTTTGTTGCTTGCTTTAAGCAAGCTCAGAGAAGAACCCATGACCATCCTGAACGAAACACAGTTATGAACTCAGCATTGCAACTCACACCGCCTTCCATCGGCCTCATCATCATCGGCGATGAAATTTTGTCAGGTAAACGATCAGACAAACACTTGCCCAAATTCATAGAGCTTCTGAACGAGCGAGGTTTGCAGTTGACTTGGGCCGAGTATGTAGGCGACTCTCCCGAGCGCATTGAACAGGTCTTAACCCGTGCTTTCGCATCGGGTGACGTGGTTTTCTCTTGCGGTGGCATTGGTGCAACGCCAGACGATCACACCCGCCAATGCACTGCCCAAGCTTTGGGTGTGCCCTTGGCATTGCACCCAGAAGCCCAGGCCTTGATTTTGGAGCGCATGCGCGATGTTGCCAAGGAGCAGGGTGTTGCCTTTGAACCTGACCGCGATGACAACCTTCACCGATTGAACATGGGCACTTTCCCACAAGGTGCTCAGATCATTCACAACCCCTACAACAAAATTCCGGGTTTTACTTGCCTGGGTGCACAACAAGGCATGCTTCACTTTGTGCCCGGTTTTCCCGTCATGGCGTGGCCCATGATGCAAGACAAACTCGATGCCTATTGCCAAACATGGGGCACCGCGCCCAAGCGCATCGAGAGGTCTGTGATTGTTTTTGGCGCTATGGAGGCAACCCTGACCCCCTTGATGGAGCGCATTGAACTGCAACATGAGGGGATCAAGGTTTTTAGCCTACCCAGCGTGGACCATCCCAAGTGGGGCAAGCACATCGAACTGGGCGTGAAAGGGGTTGAACCCCAGGTTGAGAGCGCTTTTCAGGCTTTGAAAGAAGGCTTAAAGCCATTTTCAATCGAGCTTGGCCCCGAAATGGTGCGATAAGTAACATAGCACTATAATGGTGCATATTCTGTGTATTGTGGTGCATCAAATTGATGCTAAAAATTCCGAGCGAGACGCCAAGTCAATCGCTGTCCACAGGGCACAATAGCGTGCTTGGGAAATTGCCGTTATCTGCCATTGTTGGCATAAAAACTGCATTCCCGAAGAACCAATTATCAACATCCATCCTTAGGAGAATTTGATGGCAAAGACCGTCGCAGACGTAATGAAGATGGTGAAGGACAATGAAGTCAAATTTGTTGACTTCCGCTTCACCGATACCCGTGGCAAAGAGCAGCACGTTTCCGTGCCAATTTCCCACTTTGACGAAGCTAAGTTCACTGACGGCCACGCGTTCGACGGTTCTTCTATTGCCGGTTGGAAAGGCATTGAAGCCTCCGACATGTTGTTGATGCCCGATCCCATGACGGCCAACATCGATCCCTTCTTTGAAGAAACTACTTTGATTTTGGGTTGCGACGTGTTGGAGCCAGGTGATGGCAAAGCCTACGACCGTGACCCCCGTTCTATCGCCAAGCGCGCTGAAGCCTATTTGAAGGCTTCCGGTTTGGGCGATACAGCTTACTTCGGACCCGAGCCAGAATTTTTCTTGTTTGACGACGTTCGTTTCGGCAGCGACATGTCCGGTTCGTTCTTCAAGATCGACGACTACGAAGCACCATGGAACAGCGGTACCAAAATGGAAGGCGGCAACCGCGGCCACCGTCCAACAGTCAAAGGTGGCTACTTCCCAGTGCCTCCCGTTGACAGCACGCAAGACATGCGTGCAGAAATGTCCTTGATTCTCGAAGGCATGGGCATTCCTGTTGAAGTGTTCCACCACGAAGTGGCTGGCGCAGGTCAAAATGAAATCGGCACTCGCTTTAGCACCCTGGTGCAGCGCGCTGACTGGACTCAAACATTGAAGTATGTGGTTTGGAACGTGGCCAACGCCTATGGCAAAACGGCTACTTTCATGCCCAAGCCTTTGGTCGGTGACAACGGTTCCGGCATGCACGTTCACCAGTCCATCTGGAAAGACGGCAAAAACTTGTTTGCCGGCAATGGCTACGCAGGTTTGTCAGACTTCGCGCTGTACTACATTGGCGGCATCATCAAGCACGCTCGTGCCTTAAACGCCATCACCAACCCAACCACCAACAGCTACAAGCGTTTGGTCCCTGGATTTGAAGCGCCTGTGAAGTTGGCTTACTCTAGCCGCAACCGTTCTGCTTCCATTCGCATTCCTCACGTTGCTTCTGACAAAGGTCGCCGCATTGAAGCGCGCTTCCCAGATCCAATGGCCAACCCTTACCTTTGCTTCTCCGCATTGATGATGGCCGGTTTGGACGGCGTGGAAAACAAGATTCATCCAGGCGAAGCTGCTACCAAAGATTTGTACCATTTGCCACCTGAAGAAGATGCATTGGTGCCAACCGTTTGCCATAGCTTGGACCAAGCTCTCGAGTATTTGGACAAAGACCGTGCCTTCCTTACCAAAGGTGGCGTGTTCACAGACTCCATGCTCGACGCTTACATTGAATTGAAAATGGGTGAAGTCACACGCTTCCGTCAAGCAGTGCACCCCATCGAATACGAGATGTATTACTCGCTGTAATTTGTAGCAAGTTTGGGCAGCTGAGCCCGACCCCGAAAAGGACGGCTCAGGCCGTCCTTTTTCATTCAAGAAAGATTTTTGAGACATGACTGTAGGCTTGCGACCGATGAAATTTCAATGGCAAATACGGCTCTTGGCATTGGCACTGCCTTTGTCTGCAGGTTTTGCGTTGGCTGATCAAGCTGTCTACAAGTGTGGCCAAGAAATAACCAATCAACCGAATGATCCCAGTCAGTGCCAAAAACTGCTGATCTCAAACCCGACCCAGATCGAGGGAACGCGCGTTCAAAATGGCCAGTCTCCAAAGACTGCACCAGGCGTTTCTGACAAGCTGGTTGAGCGAATTTCAGGCACATCCAGCAACCCTCAAGATGCGCACCAGCGAAATGCACAAGCGCGCACTATTTTGGAGGATGAGTGGCAGAAATTAAGCGCCCGACATGCCGAATTGGTGCGGATATTCAATGGAGGTCAACCTGCACTCCAAGAAGGCGAGTCTTTGCAAAACCCGCAGTACAAGCGGCGGGCTGCAGAAATGCAAACTCAAATTGAGCGCATGGCGCGCGACCTGATGGCTTTGAAAAGAGAGTTGACACGTCACTCTTCCAATCTGGCCTCCATGCAAACCAAGTGAAATTCAGATGGCGACAGTTTCAAAGCAATCTAGGTTGAGTTCTACCTCCCAAGCTAGGCCACAAGAGCGCAAGATGGATTTGGCAGACGCTTCACATAATCAACGCTTTCATGCCTTCGATTGGTTGGCCACTCCCATTGCCGTTTTACAAAGCAATGGCACAGTCGTTTTTGTCAACGCAGAATTAGAG
>CAXNGF010000058.1:0-9387 GCA_964201905.1 Limnohabitans sp.
ATTGCTGTGCTTCAGCTTGAGGTTTTGAATGGCTGCGCTGGCTGTTTTGCGAATGACATACAACTTGCGCTCCAGGGCGTCTTGCACAATCACGTCGGCACCGCGGCCGATGAAAATCTGCTTGAGCACAGGTTCTTTTTCTCTCACTGTGGGTGACATGGGCATATCGCGGTTAACCGGCACATCACGCCAACCCAATAAGACTTGGCCTTCGGCTTTGACAGCACGCTCGAGTTCTTGTTCGCAAGCCATGCGTGATGCATGTTCTTTTGGCAAAAACACCATACCCACACCGTACTCGCCCTGCGCTGGCAAAGTTACACCTTGCTTGGCCATCTCTTGTCTATAAAGAGCATCAGGCAATTGAATCAAGATACCTGCGCCGTCGCCCATCAACTTGTCGGCACCCACCGCACCCCGGTGGTCCAAGTTCTCCAGAATCTTCAAAGCCTGCGTCACAATGGCATGCGTTTTGGCGCCCTTGATGTGCGCCACAAAGCCCACACCACAAGCGTCGTGTTCTTGAGAAGGGTCGTACAGACCTGTTTGTTGCAAAGCTAATTTTTCGGCAGCCGAAGTCATGGCGCACTCCTAGAGATATTTCGCGGGAATGAGAGCATATTGCATTGCAACAAGAATGCCAAGAAAATTAATTGGGGTCAGATCAACATTAATTTGAACTATTTTAAAAAGTCGATTAATTGGGGACAGATCAAAATTGGCGTGTAAAAGGTCATTTAAAGCTGAATTTGGACTCAAATTCAGGGTTTTGGGACTTTATTGAAGGGTCTACCCGCCTTTTGCGGCAGGATTTGACGTCGGGTGGTTTTTTCCAATGACTTTAAAAATTCAGGGCGACCCACCACCCGCCCCTTCAGTGCTGATTCTGTTAAATCTTTTTGAATGGATGCAGACAAACCGCTCGCAACAAACTCTGTGTAGGCCGCCTCACGGGCAAACGGCGTGTTACCCAAGCCCCAATAAAGTGCGTGTGGCGTCACCAATTTGTCAATTTTTCGACCAATCAGGTGCTTGTAGCTGGACCAATTGAAATCCTCAGCTGACTCGACCACCCCAGCCCTGATTGGGTTCAAGTCAATGTAGGCCATACAGGTTAAAAGATAGGCTTCGGAGTCAACCAGCGAGGATTTGTAACGCCCTTCCCACAACGTGCCGCTTCTGTTGTGACGTTTATTGAAGTAGCGCACGTAAGTTCGCCCCACCGATTGCATCATCAAAGACATTGCCTCATCGCTGGGCGGCGTGAGCAACATGTGAAAGTGATTGTCAAGCAACACATAGGCATTCACGGCCACTTTGTGTCTCTGTGACTCTTCCAGCCACAGGCTGTAAAGCATTTTGCGATCGGTCTCGTCCAGCACGATGGGCTGGCGGTTGTTACCCCGCTGAATCACATGATGCGGGTAACCTGGAAGGGCTAAACGAGGTTGGCGGGCCATGCCTGAATGCTAACCCGAAAGAAATTAATGTTGATCTGACCCCAATTAAGGGTAGCGCGATGAAAGGGATTCGGTCAGGCCGAATTCACTCAGGAGGGACTGAAGGTGGTCGGCTGCGCCTTTTTTGGGGCGGCCGGTATAGCGGGCAATGATGAGTTCGTTTTTCATGCTGTGCTCCCAACCCACCAGTTCGGTGACTGTCACGGCGTAGCCTTTAGATTCGAGGTACAGGCAACGCAGCACATTGGTAAGTTGGCTGCCTATTTCGCGGGTGTGCAGCGGGTGGCGCCAAAGTTCAGCCAAGGGTTTGCGCGATAAGTTGAGGGCCTTGTTTTGACGCAAATGAGCGGCCACTTCGGCTTGACAGCAAGGCACCAAAACCATGGCACGGGCTTTTTTCAGAAGTCCAAATGCGATGGCATCGTCTGTGGCGGTGTCGCATGCATGAAGTGCGGTGACCACATCGATTTGCGAAGGCATGAGTTCAGACTGCGATGACTCTGTGACGGAGGTATTCAAAAAAACCATGCGCTGAAAGTCCAAACGCTGGGCCAAAGCGCGAGAGGCATCTACCAACTCAGAACGCGTTTCAATGCCATAAATATGGCCTTGCAACAATTGCTTGAAAAACAAGTCGTAGACGATGAAACCCAAATACGATTTGCCAGCACCGTGGTCGGCCAGTGACAAGCCTCTTGGCATTTCATCGGCGTCCTTCGTTTGCAAAGCAGCGAGTTTCAAGACCGTGGCCGCATCTTCTTCAGACAACTCTTTCAAAATCTTTTCAATGAACTGAAACAGATGCAGCACCTGTTTCAATTTGCGACGTGAGTCTTGATTGATCTTGCCTTCCCGCGTGAGGATGTGCAACTCTTTCAGCAATTCAATAGACTGCCCAGGCCGCAAATCTAAATCCAATGGCTTGGTTTCTGTTGATTTTGAATTAACGGGATTTTTTTTCATCAGACTCATTCTGAGGCAAAGTAGCCCCTACATCCAAGGCTTGCCAGCCCTCTAAGCCCAATTGGCTCAAGGTGGCCATGTTGACTTCAAAAATGGCTTCCGCCTCAGGAAATGCTGCTACTGCACGATCAATGCTGGCCTCTCGAATCAAATGCAACGTGGGGTAAGGCGATCGGTTGGTGAAATTGGTAATGTCGTTTTCATCGGTGCCTGCAAATTGGTATTGAGGATGAAAACTGGCAATTTGAATCTCACCTTCCAAATCAAGTGCAAGCAAGCAATCGTCTGCCACGTTTAAAAAATCGTTGTAATCGTAAAAATCTTGCAACATGTTTTGAACCACCAACAAGGTGGTGTCGCGCACAGAAGCATCTAGCGCCACGAGATCTCTCAACGCTTGTATCAAGTCGTCGCGCAAAGCTTCCAATGTGCTGGCCTGACTGACTGTGCAATGCACTTGACCCTTTACATAAACCGCTTTGGCAAAAGGACACAAATTCAAGCCGATGACTGCATGCTCCAACCACCGCAAAGTATCTTCTACCATGCAGTTTGAGGGCGAAGCATTAGATGCGTGGGGGCTCAATGGCATTGAGTCTGAAGTTTCAAATTTCATCAATGTCCTTTTGCTGATTCAAAGTTCGCGCAATGAACAAGGACAGCACACCGCCTACAACACAACACAAACCAGTCGCCAACCAAGTCCATTGCCAACCACCCACTAGGGACGCAAGCCACGCCACCAGAGGCGGCCCCGCAAACTGCCCCGCTGCAGAACCTTGCTGCATCCAACCTACTGTGGTGGACACATTGCGCTCATTTGGCGCCAAACGAACCGCCAAGGAAAACAAAGTGCCCGGCACCAATCCACCGCAAGCTGAAAACACAAGCACACCTGCATAACGCAACCACGGCCAGCTTTGCGTGAATTCTGCAAACGCCAACAAAGTACCTACTCCCATTGCGAAAAACCCCATTGCCAACAAAACGCTAGGATGAATACCTCTTTGCAGCAAACGCCCTGACGCCATGTTGCCCAACATGTTGACAGCTGCTGCCAATGCCGTCAGCAAACCCAAGGTGACGCCAGACAGCCCAGCCTGGGTGTAAATGGAAGGCAAGAAGCCCACAACGGCCAACCATTGACCAGAATACATGGCAAAGCAAAGCGCCACCCACCAAGGACCCGGTTTGCTGAGCGTTTCACGCAATCGTTTCGGCCAAGCCACTGGCTTCACAGCAGCATCGTGAATTGGCGATTCAGGCGCAATGGGAAAAACATCGGCAGGTACCACACGCCACAAAACAATGGCCATGGCCCATGACAAAACAGCAAACAAAATCCACCAGGTTCGCCAGCCAAACTCTGGCAACCAAAGGGGGCCTGCCAACAAAGTGAGGGCGGTGCCTGCAGGCATGTAAGCGCCCCAGTAACCCAACAACTTTCGCAAATGTTGTTCGCTGATCAGTTTCCGAATGAGTCCGGGCGCAGGCAAGGTGACCCATAAAAATCCAACGCCTTCAATGGCTCGCCAAACCATCAGAGCCTGAGCACTCTCTGCAGTGGCACCCAAGGCACTGGCCAAGCCCAAAACAAATAAACCCGCCAACATGCTTCTCTTTAGGCCTAAACCATCGGCTGACAAGCCCACCGCCAGTGCCAAAGTCATGCCCGCCAATTGAACCAAAGAGAGCAAGAAGCCTGCTTGCATCAAACTCAAGCCCAATGTTTGACTTAACTCTGGCAATGCAGGGGGAAGTTTTCCAATTTGCAAAGCAGCCACCACGCCAGAAAAAATCACGCAGTAGGCGGCCCCTACAGACGATGGCTTTGACACAGCAAAGATTGAACTCGTCATGCCAGCAATCGACGACCCGTCAAGCGTTCGTGTTCCCGCGCAGCAAATCGATCGGTCATGCCCGCAATATAGTCGGCCACTGCGCGAGGTGTTTCTTTGCGCGCAGAAAAATCAGAAGACATTTCTTGAGGACTGTTAAGGTAAGCAGAAAACAACTCGCGCACGACTGTTTGGGCATGGGTTGTGGTCTCCATCACTTGGGGATGCCGATACAAATGCTTGAGCAAAAAAGACTTCATGACCTGGACCTGCTCCGCCATGACTTGCCCAAACGCCACCAGAGGCCCTTCAAGCCTTGCATGTTCTGCACTTTGTGGCGCATGCAAAAGCAAATTGGCGCGCGTGGTGTCTATGACATCGTAAACCTGATCGCTAAGCATGCGGCGAATGGTTTCATACAACAAGCGTCGAGATTTGGAAGCATCCGCCAAAATCGGGTGCTGCTGAAGTGTCAATTTTTTGTAATTCGCAAACAAGGGCACTTCCTCCATTTGCGACAAGCTCAGTAAACCAGAACGCACACCATCGTCAATGTCATGCGCGTTGTAAGCAATGGCATCTGCCAAATTACAAAGCTGCGCTTCCAAGCTGGGTTGCGTGCCATCCAAAAATCGTTTGGCCACCCCACCAGGTTCTTGGGACTCAATCAAAAGCGCATTGCGTTTGGCGCAGTGTTTTAAAATTCCCTCACGCGTTTCGAAAGTGAGGTTCAAGCCATCAAAGTCAGGGTAACGTTCTTCCAAATGATCAACCACACGAAGGCTTTGCAAGTTGTGCTCGAAGCCGCCAAAATTTTGCATGCATTCATTCAAGGTGTCTTGCCCAGCATGGCCAAATGGTGTGTGGCCTAAGTCATGCGCGAGAGCTACCGCTTCAACCAAATCCTCGTTCAAACCCAATGCGCGAGCAATAGAACGTCCCAGTTGGGCCACTTCTAAAGAGTGCGTCAATCGAGTGCGGAATAAATCGCCTTCGTGGTTCAAAAAGACCTGTGTTTTGTAGACCAGACGGCGAAAAGCTGTGGAATGGACGATGCGGTCTCGATCACGTTGGAAGTCATTGCGGGTGGGCGCTGGCATTTCGGCATGACGCCTACCGCGCGAGTTTTCAGCAGCGCATGCGTAAATTTCAAGCACAGCAACGATCTATCACAGCACGCACCATGGCTTCCGGTGCAGCACTGACACGGGCTTTGCCTGGGCCTTCAATCAAGACAAATTGAATGTCGCCAGCCACTGATTTTTTATCATGCAACATGAGGGCCAAATACAGCCCAGCATTGTCTTGGTCATTGAGTACAGGGCCCTTAATGGGCAAGCCAGCGCGCTCAATGATGTCGGTCAAACGCTGCACAAAAGCAGCATCGATCAAACCCATGTCGGCCGACAAATGGGCGGCCATGACCATGCCGCAGCCTACAGCCTCACCGTGCAACCACTCACCGTAGCCAAGGCCAGACTCTATGGCGTGGCCAAATGTGTGGCCGAAATTCAAGATGGCGCGCAAACCAGACTCTCGCTCATCTTGACCCACAACGAAAGCTTTGATTTCACAACTGCGTTTCACTGCATGTGCCATGGCTTGCGTCTCGCAGGCTTTCAAGTCGTCGATGTTGGCTTCTATCCAATCTAAAAACGCCATGTCTGAGATGGGGCCATATTTGATGATTTCGGCCAAACCAGCGCTGAGTTCTCGCGCTGGCAAAGTTTTCAAAACACTCAAATCGCAAACCACCCGCTGAGGTTGGTAGAACGCACCAATCATGTTCTTGCCCATAGGGTGGTTGATGGCCGTTTTACCGCCCACCGACGAATCGACTTGTGCCAAGAGTGTGGTGGCGACTTGAACAAAGGGCACGCCTCGCATAAAGCTGGCAGCAGCAAAGCCCGTCATATCGCCTACGACACCACCACCCAATGCAAACAAAACTGTTTTGCGATCGCAAGCATGGCCCAGCAAAGTGTCAAAAATTAGGTTCAAGGTGACCCAGTCTTTGTGCGCCTCACCATCTGGCAACTGAACACTGTGAATCAGTTTGTAATGCACCGACAGAGCCTGCCTCAAGGCAGCTTCGTAAAGGGGTGAAACCGTGGTGTTGCTCACAATCAAGGCCGTGGTAGCTTTGGGCAATTGGCCGTAAGTGCTTGCTTGACCCAACAAGTTTTCACCAATCAGAATGTCATAACTTCTATCGGCCAAATCAATTCGAACAGTTTCGGTGAGGGTGTTCAATGCGTTCATGTTCGGCTCGAATGGTAGTGTGTGGGTTGCGTATCAAATCCATCAAGGTCTAACTCTGCAACGATGGTGTTGAGCAATTTGCTGATACTGGGACGGCCAGTCTCAAAAGTAAAATGCGCAGTCTCGCGATAAAGTGGATCGCGTGCATTAAACAAATCTTTCAACTTTTCTTGGGGATCGCTCACTTGCAGAAGCGGTCTTTGCATATCATGTTTGAGTCTTCTAAAAACTTCTTCTGGCGTTGAACGCAAATAAATCACTTTGCCTCTTGAGTGTAAATTTTGACGATTGAGAGGCCGAAGCACCGAGCCGCCGCCCGTAGACAACACGCCATGGTGGTACTTGCTTAAATCGTCAATCACGTTTTGCTCAATGTCACGGAAACGCTCTTCACCTTCACGGTCAAAGAACTCTCGAATCGAACAACCTAAACGTTGCTCAATGACACTGTCGGAATCTAAAAAAGGCAGGCCAAGTCGACGCCCCATCTGTCTGCCGATGGTCGTTTTGCCAGATCCCGGGAGGCCAACAAAAATAATGAGCAAAAGTAGAAATTTAAGGAAGGATAGAGACACCAAGTGTATTCGAGGGCGCTGGGTTTTGGTTTTCTGCAAGCACTCTGGGCGTCACAAAAATAAGCATTTCTGTTTTCCGCTGGGTTGATTGTTTGCTTTTAAAGAGCCAACCGAGTCCGGGAAGGCTGCCAAGCCACGGTAATTGAGTCACATCGTCCTTGTCTGCCGCCTCCAAAATACCGCCAATGACCACTGTGCCGCCGTTGTCTACCAAAACTTGTGTTTTGACGTGCTTGGTGTTGATGGCATAGCCTGCTGATGTAATTTGACCGACACTGTCTTTGGCAATGTCCAACTCAAGCACGACAGCCCCTTCAGGTGTGATTTGCGGCGTGACCTCTAGTTTCAAATTGGCCTTGCGAAAGGCCACAGATGCTGCCCCATTGCCATTGCTCACTTGGTAGGGCAGCTCTGTTCCTTGTTCAATCAAGGCCTTGGTTTGATCGGCTGTGACCACCCTCGGACTGGCCACTACTTTGCCCTTGCCATCTGCTTCAAGTGCTGAAATTTCGAGGTTTAAAAATTGATTGGCCGCAGCATTGAACAGCGAAATGGCAAAACTAGCCGGCGCATAGATGGCTTGCCCTGCCGAACCCGCTGGTAAATTCAACACATAACCTGGCTGAATACCACCTGCATTGGCTTGCGCTTGGCCACTGATTGCCATATTCACTGGCTTGGCATTGGCGGCAAAGGGCGCGGTAAAAGGGGCTGCAAAAGCACCGCCCAAACGCACGCCCAATGATTTTCCGAATTGCTCCTCAGCCTCGACAATCCGCGCTTCAATCATGACTTGCCGGACCGGTACATCGAGCCGTTTGATGACTTCTTGCATCTGCTTGAGATAAAACGGGGTGTCCAGAAAAAACAATTGATTGGTTCGTGGTTCGGCCATCACCGTTCCCCGCGCGCTGAGCCAATGATGCCCAGAACTTGCCGCGCCGCCTCCGGCCAATTGCAAGCGTTGAACCACATCAAGCGCTTTGGCATATTTCAAAGGAATGGCCAAGGCTTGTAGATTTTCAGGCACTTCTTTTTTAGAGGCAATCCACAAAACACCAGCTTGCTCGTTGGCGACCAAGTTTTTAGACTGAACCACCACCGCCAGGGCTTCGCGCCAAGTCATGTCATTTAAATTTAGACTCACAGGACCCGACACACCCTCAGCCACAATCAAATTTTGATGGCCGATTTCTGCCAGCGATTGAAGAAGTACCTTGACCTCGATATTTTGAAAGCGCCATTTCATTTTTTGATCGATTTCAAGCGCTTTGCATGGCGACAAGAAACAGCAACAAAGCAACATACACCCGACCCATCTGACAGCTTGAATGTTTGAGTCATTCAGGCCGATCATGGTGGCACCTTGTCCCAAGCCAACAACGTGCTTGGCTGACCCAACTCACCACCAAGCCAAAGCCCTTGTGCATCCAAAGAAAGCACTTGTCGGTTTTCAATGCCCAAGTATTGACCGGCGCGCACCACACTGGTTTGTCGACCCGATTGAAGGAAGGTCCAAAACAATTCTGTCTTGGGCCCAGCGAAAGACTGAGCGGTGCCCACGATGCGCATCTGCCCTAGGGAATGATCTGGCAAAACGTGTGCGTCCAAACTGCGATGACTTTTTTCAGCTTTAAAACGACTGGCATCTTGCAACTCAACACCGGTGTCCGTGAAAGCATCTTGAGCGTCCCACAACAAATGAACTTGCCCCTCCAAGCCGTATTCTCCATCAGGCAACAAGCGCCAAATCAAGGCGGGCCAAATGCCGTTTTGAAACAAGCGGTTCATTGCCTGCCAATAGGCAAAGGTGGCCCATTGCGTGCCCTTCAGACTGAAATCTAAAACGGCCACCTCGAAGCCATGTTCATCGGACAAGGGCGTTAGTTTCATTTGAGAGATGTGCAATTTTTGAGTTTGAGCCATTTGTTGCAAGTGAGAAATTAGGTGCATGCGCAAGGCAGAATTTGGCCAAGCCAAAATTAGCTCATCCACTTGCGTTTGGTACTCAAGCAGTGCAGCATTTGTTTGCGCATGTTTCAAAACCAAGACCTGTAACTTGGCCATTTGCAATGACTGTTCAGACTGCTGATCTGAATGCGCCTGCGCCAAATGCTGCCATTGCTGACGGTGCGATGGCATCCAACCGTTGCTGGTCAGGGCATGCCAAACACCCTGAACACACAACATGCACAAACCACCAGACACGATTGCCAAAATGATTCGGACCCAGAAAATGCGCAAAAACCCTGGGTTGCGCCAATGAAATGCAAACTGCGGCCATGCGCT
>CAXNGF010000059.1:0-9324 GCA_964201905.1 Limnohabitans sp.
AACTGTTGCAAGGCTCACCGGATTAAGCGGCGAGTGCGAAACGTTCGTCGTTTGCAGTTAGTTTTTTTTCTGCTGTTTTACGAGGATCAGAACCTCGACATGCCCTGCCACGCGTCCGAACCCATGTCGAAACCAGTGCAGCCCCAAGCTTGGTATTTTAAGCTGGTTCTGGAAATTGCAAGTGGTAAATCTGGGCCAATGCTGTCTTATTTGCAAATTGCAAGTGACACATGGCCCTTAAGCGGTATCAAGTCAGGCTTTCCACTCGGCCATAACGCACCATGGTGCTACCCACCGTGAAGCGTTTGCTGCGCGTGGGCATGATTAGCACCGCATTGTCATAGGGCGTGCACACGGTGTGGCCCGCATCATCAGCCAAGGCTGTGCCTGATTTCTCAATCACCTCTAATCCGTTGTAAACGGCTAGCCACTGAAAGTCGAGTGACTTGGCTGCATAGCCTTCGGTCACTTGCACCACCTTTTGCGCTACAGGTGGCAAGCTGCAAAGTGCATCGATCCATTCAGCTGGCGCAACACCTGTCGCTTTCAAAAATTTCAAAGTGGTTTCGCGAGCAATTTGCTCGCAGGCTTTTTCCCAATGCTGCCCGGCTTCTAGCAAGATGGCGGTGTTGTGTTTGTTTGGATCGCCAAAGGCTGCACGCTCAATCATGCGCAAACCATTGGCGTGGCCTGTGTCCATCATGAGCCATTCGGGCAGGCCAATTTGGGCGGATAAATTAACCGATTTTTGACCACCCTTGGGGCGAACGCCGCAGACCATCAGGGGCGCACTGGGGGCGCTCATGGAATGCAAATCGAGTAAATAGTCGGCGGTGTCTATGTAGGCCACCAGCTCGCGCGCGCGGCGCAGTTCTACGCTGTCGCGAGATCCGTTTAAAACCTCATCGGACCAAACGCGGTTGAAATCTTCTTCCACATAGCGATTGCCATCGGGGTTGGCGGGATCCCACATTTGATAGGCGGCCACATTGGCAAAGATAAAGGACACCACACCACAGGAGGGTTGGAAGTTTTGTTTGAATAAATAATCGAGCGTGATGGCACCGCTCAGTTCATTGCCATGCGTTAAGGCTTGCACAATGACATGCGGGCCGGGTTTGCCAGATTCGAGTCGGGTCACATAGTCAATGCCTACATTGCTGGCGCGGTAGGCGCTGATGTCGGGCGCAGTGAGTTCAACTTGAAAAGGGGACGTTGTTGTTTGTGCAGGTTTGGTCATATCTTTTGCTTGGAAAAAGCTGCAAGCAATGCAGTGAGTGCAATTAAATCTTGATTTAGTTTGGCGTAGCCAGGCCCTTTGCCACGGCCAGATTCATCGGTGTACAAACGCTTGTTCAGCTCTATTTGGAGGCTGTGTTTGCCTTGCGCTGGGTTGGAAAATGCACGCACTAACTCAACGCCCTTGAAGGGGTCGTTGATCTTGACCTCGTAGCCGCACTGCTGCATGAAATCTTTCACCAAGTGTGTGAACTCGGCAGAGCAGGTGCTGCCATCGCGGTCTCCCAAAACCACATCGGCACGCGCAATGCCTGCGCCGCCTTCGCCCATCTTGCCGCTCACCGCATTCATGGAGTGACAGTTGATGTGATAGCACACGCCAAATTGTTGGTGGTGCTCATTGATGAGGTTTTGCAACTTTGTTTGATACGGCAGAGCGTAGCGCTGAATGCGTTGTTGCACTTCATCTACAGACAATTTGCGGTTGTAAATAGGACGTCCGTCATCCAAAGTGCGCCAAATGAGTGACTTGCCAATTTGTGCTTTGCCACTGGGCATGTAGGGGTGCGGCCATTCGCCTTCAATCATGGCCAGGTCGACATCGCCCACGTGTCTGTTGGGATCGATGTAGGTGCGGGCAAACTCAGCCAAAAGCAAGTGCGCGCCATGCTCTGGGGCATGAGCCCACAAGGCGTCGATGAAGACATCTTCACCATCGCGCAGATCTTCTAAGGGCAATGCGGCATTGAAATCGTTGGGAAAAACAGGACTTGAATGCGGTGAGTCCATGACCAGAGGCACTGCCTCCTTGGGTTTGAGGAGGGTATAAGCCTCTGTTATCTGTTTGTTCATACTTGAATTTAGTGACCAGATAATAGTCTTACTTCATTTTTTGGCATCAGCCTTGGCGTCGCCTTTGCCGTCACCCTTACCGTCGCCCTTACCGTCGCCCTTGCCCTTGCCATCACCCTTTGCCGAGGCTGCGCCTTCATTCACTTTGACAACCTTGCACTTTTTGTGAGCAGGTTCCTTGGAGGTTGCAGGTATGTCTTCGCAAATTTTTTCCACTTTATAGGCCCATGCAGTGCCGGCCATGGCCAAACTACCCAAAAGAGCGCTTAGAAAAGCAAAACGAAGAGAGATGAAAAAACGTTGAATCATGGGTGAAAATGCGATGGTGTGTGACAGAACAAAGCCATTGTCGTTGAGAGGCATGGTTGAATTATCGGAAAGAAGAATCAAATGTCAAATTTGATCAGTTGGCCCTTGTCTGCTTTGGCGGTTTGGGGAGGGGTTTGGTACCTTTATCTGCTCTTGGTTGAACAAGGTATTCACCCATCTGTTGCCATGATGTTTGCCACATCTGGCGGCGTCTTTGCCGCTGCCGCTGCCTGGCACAAAGGTTTTTCTCAAGCCAGAACGGCGGCTTTGGCCATGGGATTCCCTGTGTCTTTTTGGCTCATGGGCATGGCCAGTGTGCCTGCTTGGGTCTGGTTGTTGCCCTTGATTTTGATCATCTGGATCTACCCCATGCACGCCTGGCGCGATGCCCCCATTTTTCCCACACCCTTGAATGCTTTGCGAGAAGTGCCGCGCTGGGCCATCTTGCCTGCGCAAGCGAAGATTCTCGACGCTGGCTGCGGCGCAGGCGATGGCCTGAAGGCTTTGCGACTGGCTTATGTCAATGCTCAGTGGATTGGTATTGAATTTAGCCGTCCCTTGAGTTGGCTGGCCAAGTTTCGGTGTCCATGGGCTGAGGTGCGGTGCGGTGATATTTGGGAGGACCATTGGGGTGCCTACGACATGGTCTATTTGTTTCAGCGGCCCGAAACCATGCCTCGAGCTGTAGAAAAAGCCAAAGCAGAAATGAAACCAGGTGCTTGGTTGGTAAGTTTGGAGTTTGAAGCAGCAGAACTTAAAGCCACCGCAGTCACTGATGCCAGCCCCAATCGTCCGGTTTGGCTTTATCAGGCACCTTTTACGGGTCAATCCCGAGAGAAACGCTAGGCGATTTGACTATGATCTTTGAATTCATTCAATTCGGAGATTTTCATGTTCAAACCCGGCCTCATGATGGACCGCCCCTTGCTTTTGTCTGGCATTTTGGAGCACGCGGCAACGCAGTTCGGCGGGCAAGAAGTTGTCTCGCGCGAAACACATGGCCCTTTGTTTCGCTACACCTACGCCGATTGTTCAAAGCGTTCACGCCAATTGGCCAATGCACTGCGCGGCTTGAATTTAAAAGAAGGCAGTGTGGTGGGGTCCATTGCTTGGAACAATCACCGTCACCTTGAAGCTTATTACGCGGTGTCTGGTAGCGGCATGGTCATGCATACATGCAATCCACGTTTGCACCCACAGCAACTCATTTATATCATTAACCACGCAGAAGATGAGGTGGTGTTGTTTGATATCACCTTCGCACCTTTAATCAAGGGCATTGCAGCACATTGCCCCAAAGTGCGTGCATGGGTCTGTCTCACAGAGCGTGCGCACATGCCTGAAATTGAAGGCGTGACCAACGTACTCTGCTACGACGAACTCATTGCACCAGCAAGCGATGTGTTTGAGTGGCCCGATTTTGACGAGCGATCTGCCGCAGCCATTTGCTATACGTCAGGCACCACAGGCAATCCCAAAGGCGCCATGTATTCGCACCGCGCCATTGTGATCAATGCACTGTCGGGTTGCTTGCCAAGCATTCTGAATTTATCGCCTGAAGAAGCCATTCTGCCCGTGGTACCCATGTTCCATATCAACGCGTGGTGCATTCCTTATGCGGCACCCATTGCTGGCGCCAAGTTGGTCTTGCCTGGCCCTAAGTTGGATGGCGCCAGTTTGTACGAACTCATTGAAGCCGAAAAAGTCACCATCAGTGCCGGCGTGCCCACCATTTGGATGGCGCTCATTCAACACCTTGAGCAAAACAAATTGCGATTCAGCACCATGAAGCGCACCGCTGTAGGGGGCTCGGCCATGCCAACAGCATTGATTGCCAAGTTCAGCGACGACTACGATGTGGAAGTACGTCATGGCTGGGGCATGACTGAAACCACCGCCGTGGCCACCATGAGCAGCATGACACCTGAGCAGCGCGCTATGCCTGCTGCTGATCGTCACGCACTTGTCGGCAAACAAGGTCGTTCAGTGTTTGGCGTAGACATCAAAGTGGTAGACGAGGCAGGCAACACAATGCCACGCGATGGCACCTCACAAGGTGAACTCATGGTGCGTGGTCAGTGGATTATTTCAGGCTATTACAAAGGTGAAAACTCACCCTTGGTGGATGGCTGGTTTCCCACGGGCGACATTGCCACCATTGACGCAGTAGGCGTGATGCAAATTCGCGATCGCACCAAAGATGTGATCAAAACGGGCGGGGAGTGGATTAGCTCTATTGATTTAGAAAACGCCGCCATTGCTCACCCAGCAGTGGCCATGGCAGCCGTCATTGGCGTGAAACATCCCAAGTGGGAAGAGCGGCCTTTGATGTTTGTGGTGCGCAAGCCGGGACAGGCGGTCGAGAAGGAAGAGATCTTGACTTTCCTTGAAGGCCGCGTGGCCAAGTGGTGGGTACCTGATGATGTGATCTTTTTAGAATCCTTGCCAGTGGGAGGCACTGGCAAGGTTCAAAAAGGTGATCTGCGTAAAACTTATGGTGGCGTGTTCAGCTGAAAACCTGAGTGCCTTAATGACTTGACTTCAGCCAAGCCAATACAAATTGCCGTTGCGCTTCAGTCTCTGGGGTATGCGGCGCTTCAAAGCGTTTGTCCATGGCCTGCCACTTTTGCAACAGCAGTGCTAACCCCTGCTCACCATCTAGGCCTTGCTCAGTGAGCCATGTGGCAGCCACAGTGCCTGTGCGGCCAATGCCAGCTTTGCAATGCACATACACCTTGCCGCCTTGGTCGAGTGCAGATTGAATACTTTGCAAAATTCTTTGCATTTGCAGTGGGCTGGGCACGCCAAAATCTGTAATGGGGTGGTTGATTCGAACACCACCGCCTAGTGGTTGGTAGGTCTTGACTGGATCGGCAGGTGATGTGAGGTCAATGAAGTGTGTAATGCCTGCCAGTGCGAAAAGTTGCAATTTTTCAGACAATTGTTCATCACCTCCTTTTGCGGGATGCTCACCCGCCAACACGTAACCTGCCCACAGCCAATAGGTATTTCCGTGAGGCCGAGGCAGTGCATCACCACGCGGTTCTAAAAAAGAAAGCCCGCCGGCAAGGCCAGCGGGCTTTGAGTTCGGGGTCATTAGTGCGCCAGAATCTTGGACAAAAAGTCTTGTGTGCGTTCGTTCTTCGGATTGGCAAAGAACTCAGCCGCAGTGTTTTGCTCCACAATTTGGCCTTCGTCCATGAAGATCACGCGGTCGGCTACGGATCGGGCAAAACCCATTTCGTGCGTAACGCAAATCATGGTGATGCCTTGGTTGGCCAATTCCACCATGACATCCAACACTTCGTTGATCATCTCTGGGTCAAGCGCTGAAGTGGGCTCATCGAACAACATGATTTTGGGTGTGAGGCACAAGGAGCGTGCAATGGCTACGCGTTGCTGCTGACCGCCAGACAACTGAAGTGGGTACTTGAAGGCTTGTTCTGAAATACGCACACGCTTGAGTTGTTGCATGGCACGCTCCTCGGCCTCGGCCTTGGGCATGTTGCCCACCCACATGGGGGCGAGTGTGAGGTTTTCCAACACGGTAAGGTGAGGGAACAAATTGAACTGCTGGAACACCATGCCCACTTGACGCCTTACAGATTCAATCGATTTGACATCGTCTGTGAGTTCTGTGCCGTCTACCTTGAGTACACCCGATTGGTGCTCTTCAAGGCGATTGACGCAGCGAATAAGCGTGCTCTTGCCAGAACCTGAAGGACCGCACACCACAATGCGCTCGCCCTTGGCTACAGACAAATCAATGTCGCGCAACACATGGAACTCACCGAACCATTTATTGACTTTAGAAAATTCGATGATGGGACTTGAGGTGCTCACTTCACTGTCTCCGTGTTCCAGTATTCAGGTGGGATTCCAGCCATTGGCTGTAGCGTGACATGGCAAAGCATGCAATGAAATAAATGGCGGCTACAAAGAGTTGACCTTCTATGAAGAACTTGCGCCAATCGGCATCGCCCAGGGCCAATTGCACTGCGCCTGTGAGGTCGTACAAACTCACAATGGTAACCAGCGAGGTGTCTTTGAACGCGCCAATGAAGGTATTCACAATAGCAGGCACCACCAAGCGCAAAGCTTGAGGCAAAACAATCATGCGTTGAATTTGCCAGTAGCTCATACCCAGAGAATGGGCGGCTTCGATTTGGCCTTTGGGCAAAGCCTGCAAACCACCTCGAATAACCTCGGCCAGGTAAGCTGCAGTGAACAAAGTCATGCCAATCAGTACGCGGACAAGTACATCAATCTTGGTACCTTGTGGCATGAACAATGGCAAGATGAAAGAAGCCATGAACAGCACGGAGATGAGCGGCACGCCGCGCACAAACTCAACAAAGATGACGCACAAGGTGCGAATTGCGGGCAGGTTTGACTGTCTGCCAAGCGCCAACAAAATGGCCAAAGGAAATGCAAGCACCAAGCTCACGCTGGCCAACAGCAAGGTAAGAGGCAAGCCACCCCAGCGAGCTGTTTCAACAGGTGTCAGACCGGCAAAGCCGCCCAACATAAGCGCAAAGAAAAAAACATACACAGCCACCCAAGCGCCAATGAGGGCAGGCCGCCAAAATGTTTTTAAACAAGAAGCCACCAATAAAACGACCACTGCAGCGCTGGCAACCAAGGGGCGCCATTGTTCTTCAAAAGGGTAGCGCCCAAACAAAATGAGCCGACCTTTTTCAGCCACCACGCCCCAGCAAGCACCTAAGCCGTAGGCTGCGCGGCAAGCAGCGTTATCGGCATTGGGAATGGCGTACCAAATGGTCCAATTGAAGATGGGCGGAATGGCCCAAACCAACATGGCCACAAAAACGACAGTTAACAAACTGTTAACAGGGCCGTCGAAAAAACCACGTTGAATCCAAGCCACAAGCCCCGTCTCATTGACAGGCGGACGACGCGCTGCAATGGGCTCAAAATGTTGTTGGTAACCGGTGCTTGACATCATCGGTCCTTAATCCGCACGCGGCGGTTGTAAACATTCATGAGTGCCGAGGTGAGTAAACTCAAGCTCAAATAAATCAACATGACCAAGGCAATGCACTCAATGGCACGACCTGTTTGATTCAAGGCCGTAGAACTGATGGACACTAAATCTGGATAGCCCACGGCCACGGCCAAAGACGAGTTTTTGATCAAATTGAGATACTGACTGGTTAGCGGTGGAATGATCACACGCATGGCTTGCGGCAATTGAATGAGACGCAACTCTTGGGTTCGCTTCAAGCCCAAGGCCAATGCTGCTTCATGCTGACCAAACGATACCGATTGAATGCCTGCTCGAACCACCTCGGCAATATAGCCAGAGGTGTAAACAGTGAGGCCAACCAACAAGGTGAGGTATTCGGGAGTGACAGAGCCACCGCCGACCACACTGATTTCTGTGATTTCGGGTATGTCGAGTTCACTGGGGAAGCCACCTGCTAACCAGCCGATGACACCGCACAACAAGAACAAACCCAAGCCAGGCAAGAAAGAAAGCTTGGTCTGACCTGTGGCTTCGAAATGGCGCGTTACGTGACGTGACCAAAACTTCCAAGCACCGATGCCTACACACAAACCCAAAAGCGTGCCCCAATGCCCAGATTCCCAAACAGGCAATGGGTATTGCAAACCATTTTTGCTAAAAAACACGCCTTGGAGTGGCCGCATGGGAGATTCAATGGGAGGCAACAACTCTGTCATGGCAAAGTACCACATGAACAGTTGCACCAGCAAAGGAATGTTGCGGGTAATCTCCACATAGCTGGCGCACAAAGTTTTGACCAAGGTGTTTTGGGTGAGGCGGCCAATACCAATCAATGTGCCCAAGATAGTGGCCAAGACCAATCCGACCAAGGCAACGCGCAGTGTGTTGCTCAAGCCAACCAGGTAGGCCACGATGTAATTTTGTGACGAGTCAAATTCAATCAGGCTCTCGCCAATGCCAAATCCGGCCGGCTGTAAGAAAAAATCAAAACCACTTTGAATACCCCGTGCGCGCATGTTGGCGAAGGTGTTGGACATTAGGTAGCCCACGGCAATGGTCAATCCCACAATAGCTAGGATTTGATAAACCAGTCCGCGAAAAGCTTGGCTGCGCCAAGACCACTGTCGTTTGGGAGGAGGAGGGGTGCTCATGAGAATAGACCGGCCCGCACGAGGCGGGCCGGAAGTCTTTGTACAAAGCCGAAATTAACGTACAGGAGGAGCGTACATCAAGCCGCCTTTGTTCCACTGGTTGTTCAAACCACGTGGCAATTTCAAAGTGGACTTGGGACCCACATTGCGCTCAAACATTTCGCCGTAGTTGCCTACAGCCTTAATGGCACGGTAAGCCCACTCTTTGTCCAAGCCGAGCAATTTGCCGGTGTCTTCAGACGTACCCAAGATACGCATAACGACTGGATCTGTGCTGCTGCTCTTCATTTGGTCCACGTTGGATTGTGTGATGCCATATTCTTCAGCTTCGATCAAAGCGTAAGCCACCCATTTCACAATGGCAAAGAACTCGTCGTCACCACGGCGCACGCTTGGGCCAAGGGGTTCTTTAGAGATCAACTCTGGGAGGATCAGGTGATCATCAGGATTTGTAGCTTCTTTGTTGCGCACAGAAGCCAAACCAGAGGCGTCTGTGGTGTAAGCCTGGCAACGGCCTGAGAAGTAGGCTTTGTTGGTGGCTTCTTGTGTGTCAAACACCACGGGCTTCATGTTGAGCTTCATGACTTTGGAGTAGTCATTCAAGTTCTTTTCAGTGGTGGTGCCAGATTGCACGCAAACTGTGGCGCCTTTGAGCTTGGTAGCGCTGGTAATTTTTGACTTTTTAGGAACCATGAAGCCTTGGCCGTCATAGTAAGTCACGCCTGTGAAATGCAAGCCCAAAGAGGCATCGCGGTTCAAAGTCCAAGTGGTGTTGCGTGACAACAT
>CAXNGF010000060.1:0-9213 GCA_964201905.1 Limnohabitans sp.
TGCGCGCAGGGCCTTGGACGAATCCATTGCATGGGCCAAGCAGCGCAAGATGTTTGGCGGCACCTTGGCAGATTTTCAAATCACGCAAAGCAAGTTGGCACAAATGGCCACCATGCTGGATGCCGCCACTTTGCTCACTTACAGAGCAGCATGGCTGCGTGATCAAGGGCAGCGCATTACACAAGAAGCGGCCATGGCCAAAATGACGGCGACAGAAAACGCCCAGCAAATCATTGACATGGCTGTGCAAATGCATGGCGGCATGGGTGTGAAAAAGGGCTGCATTGTGGAGTCTTTGTACCGAGAAATTAGAGCCTTGCGAATTTACGAAGGCGCGACAGAAGTTCAGCAATTGATCATTGGTCGTGACTTGCTTAAGTGAGGATTCAAATGAACCAAGCATTAGCACCTTCATCGCACGCAGACACCTTTACGCGCGATCGTTTGCCACCTAAGGATCAGTGGCCTGTGTTTGTGTTTGATCGACCTGAGCTTCAATATGCTGAGCAGCTAAATTGTGTACAGGCTTTGTTAGACGAGCATGTGGCGCAAGGCCGTGGCGATCGCATGGCTGTGCGTGGACTCGATGCCACTGGTCCCATGGGCTGGACTTATGCGCAATTGCAAAACAAAGTCAATCAAATTGCCCATGTGTTGGTGCACGACATGGGTTTGAAATCTGGCGAGCGATTGCTGCTGAGAGGTGGCAACAGTCCCATGATGGCAGCGTGTTTCTTGGCTGCATTGAAGGCTGGATTGGTTGTGGTGCCCACCATGCCAATGCTCCGAGCTGCAGAACTAAAACAAATGATGGACAAAGCCCAAGTAAGTGCCGCTTTGTGCGACAGTTTGTTGGCTGAAGAATTAACGCATTGCACAAATGCGTCGCACACACACTTTGCGCCATCACTGAAACAGATACTTTGGTTTAGAACCGCAGATGAGCAAGGTATAGAGGCCCGAATGGCCAAACATGCTAAAGAGTTTGAAGCGGCAGCCACCAGCCGCGATGATGTGTGCTTGATAGCCTTTACCAGCGGCACCACCGGCCAACCCAAAGGCACCATGCATTTTCACCGGGATGTGTTGGCCATGTGCGACTTGTTTCCCAAGCATGTGCTGAACATGGGCGCAGACGATGTGGTGTGTGGTACGCCGCCCATTGCATTCACGTTTGGCTTGGGCGGCCTTTTGGCCTTCCCCTTGCGATATGGCGCTTGTGCTGTGCTGCTCGAAAAATACACGCCCGAATCCTTGCTGCTGACCATCGGGCAATATGCTGCAACTCAGTGTTACACCGCACCGACCATGTACCGCCAAATGGCCCTGCTGGTTTCAGAAAAGCCTTATGCGTTCAACTTGACATCATTGCGCCACACGGTGTCGGCTGGTGAGGCCTTGCCAGATGCCACACGTCAATTGTGGAAGAAGGCAAGTGGTATTGAGATGACCGATGGCATTGGTGGTACCGAGGTGATTCACATCTACATAGCCAGTGCGGGCCATGAAGTGCGTGCAGGCAGCATTGGCAAAGTGGTGCCAGGATATCAAGCGCAAATTGTGGATGAGGAAATGAATCCCGTGCCACCTGGTACTGTCGGTCGCTTGGCTGTGCGAGGCCCAACTGGTTGCAGGTATTTAGACGACCCTAGGCAAAAAGACTATGTGAAAGATGGTTGGAATTTGCCCGGCGATACTTTTGTGATGGATATCGATGGGTATTTCAGTTATCAGGCGCGCAATGACGACATGATTATTTCGGCCGGCTACAACATTGCAGGCCCAGAAGTGGAGGCTGCATTGATGCAGCACCATGCAGTAGCTGAGTGTGGTGTGGTTGGTGCTGTTGACCCTGAACGCGGTCAGGTGGTCATGGCCTTTGTGGTTTTAAAAACAGGCCACTTAGGCACACCTGTCTTAGAAAAAGAAATTCAAGATTTTGTGAAGCAAAGCATTGCACCCTTTAAATACCCAAGGCGTGTGGTGTTTTGCGAAAGCTTGCCACGCACCGAAACTGGCAAGTTGCAGCGCTTCAAATTACGGCAGCAAGCGCCTGCCTTCAATTCAGAAAAATAAGGAGCAGAAGATGTCTCTCGAAATATTGAAAGTTCTTCAGCCTGAAGATTGGGCCCCTGCCAAGGGTTATGCCAACGGCATTGCCGCACGCGGTGAGATGATTTTTGTTGCAGGCATGATTGGCTGGAATGGTCAATGCCAGTTTGAGACGGATGATTTTGTGGCGCAGTGCAAACAAGCCTTGCAAAACATTGTTGCCACTCTAGCCTGCGCTGGTGCAGGCCCCGAACACATGGCGCGCATGACTTGGTATGTGAAAGACAAAAAGGAATATGTGGCGCGTGGCAGGGAACTGGGCAAGGTCTATCAAGAAGTGATGGGCAAAAACTACCCCGCCATGACCTTGGTTCAAGTGGCCGATTTGGTAGAAGATCGGGCTTTGGTGGAAATTGAAGTGACGGCTGTTAAGCCTTGAAATTGACGATTTAAGTTATTTGGGATTTTTGCGGGTTTGACGAACTTGATGGGTTTATTTGGACGTGCGTGCCAAATGTCGTGAGCCAATTGCAAGTTGAGCCAAACCTCTGCGCTAGTGCCATGTAACCATTTTTCTAGTCGCAAAGCCAATTGGGGTGTAATTGGTGAATGACCATGAAGAACGCGCGAAAGCTGAACACGCGAAACGCCAAGCTGTTCTGCTGCACTTGTGACGGTAAGGCCCAGTGCTGGTAACACATCTGCTAGAAGACTTTCGCCTGGGTGTGGAGGGTTGTGCATTTGAGTCATGGTGATCAGTGATAGTCTTGATAGTCAACAAGCACAGCATCCTTGTTTTCGAAAGTAAATGTAAGCCGCCAATTGCCATTGACTGAAACCGACCAATGGTCTTTAAGATTCCCTGAAAGCGGATGCAAATCCCAACCGGGAATTTTCATGTGCAATGCCTCGGATGCAACATTCAATTGGGCCAATTGGCGCCGTAATTTAGATGCATGCGTTGTGACAATGCCACTTCGATTGCCAGTCTCAAAGAAATGCTTGATGCCTTTATGGCGAAAGCTTTTAATCATAAGTGTATCATGCAACGATACACTATGTAAATGATCAAATTAGGCTTGCATTGCCTTACTATTTGGTTGAGGTGTGTTTAAGCTTCCAGCTTACCAACCCCAAAAAACCCACCTTGCTGATGAACCAAGGGTGTACCTTGCGCAAAGCCACAGGCTTCCACTTCACCTACAAAGATGATGTGATCGCCTTCTGGGTATTGGCTGCGGTTGCGACATTCAAACCAGGACAAGGCGCCTTTGAGAATGGGCAGGCCTGATGAACCTAGCTCAAAATCGATGCCATTGAATCGGTCGCCTTGGCCAAATGCAAACTGTTGGCACAGCGCCAACTGATGCTCGCTTAATACGTTGATCACATAGTGCGAGGCTTTTTGAAAGGATGGCAAAGTGCGAGATTTCAAGCCCAAACTCCAGACCACCAAAGGCGGTGTCAGAGAGACGCTGTTGAACGAACTGGCGGTGAGCCCTACAAATTGATGTCCCCAATCAGCGGGGTTGGCATCGCCCATTTGATGAGCAGTAATGATGGAGACACCTGTGGGAAAGCGCGAGAGTGCTTGCTTGAAATGCTGGGTGTCGAAGGTTGGGGCAGTGCTATTCATCCGGCGATTGTAGGGAGTTTCGACCCTGCTTTACGCTTGTTCAAACGGTCCTTCTCACTTAAAGCTTGACCGCACTCAAAGTTGAGATGCGTACAGAGCAAATTTCTTAGACAATGCGAGTTCTGACTAACAGAAGGAAAAAACATGACTTGGTTGATATTGGGCCTGATCTTGTTCTTAGGTGCGCACTCTGTTCGCGTGGTGGCTGATAACTGGCGTACCCAGAAAATTGAGGCTTGGGGCGAAAAAGCTTTTAAAGGTGTTAACGCCCTTGTTTCATTGCTTGGGTTTTATTTGTTGGTGGTGGGTTATGGTGAAGCCAGGCTTCAAACTGTGGCGCTGTGGAATCCGCCTATTTTCACCAAACACATTAGTTTGCTCTTGATGTTGTTTGCAAGCATTCTCATGTTTGCTGCCTACGTTCCTCGCAATCATTTCAAAATGCGTTTGGGGCACCCCATGGTTTTGTCGGTCAAGGTTTGGGCTTTGTCGCACCTGCTGGCCAACGGTAATTTGGCCGATGTCATTTTGTTTGGTGCTTTTTTACTTTGGGCTGTATTGAATTTCAAGTCTGCTCGAGCACGTGACAAAGTGCAAAATCAACTCGCTTTCGCCAACGGCAATGCAAATGAAGATGTGAACCCAGTTGCTTTGCCTGAAGACGCACCCCCAAGACCAAATCTGTTTGCGACGCTCATCACTTTGGTTGGCGGCATGGCTCTGTGGGCGGTGATTACCTTTGTACTGCACGCCAAAGTAGTGGGCGTTGCCCCAATGGGATAACTGAATTCTTTTGACTCATATTTTTTTAACAAAATGCACGCCAAGAGAGTGATTGCTAAGTAGGCCAACAAGTCGCAAAATAGCGTCATGAATATGACTTCTACCACCACGTCATCAGGCACACCCAGCGCATGGTTTGATGGGTTTGAAAAAAGACAGTTCAATGTGAACGGTGTGGTGGTTTGCGCGCGCATCTCTGCCAATTGGGCTAACCAAATGGACAAACCATTTTTGGTTTTGTTGCATGGCTTTCCGCAAACACACGTCATGTGGCATCGAGTAGCCCAAGCGCTCAAAAATGACTTTCGCTTGGTCTTGCCCGATTTGCGAGGTTATGGCGATTCCTCGCATGTGCCGGGCTTGCCCGATCACAGCAACTACAGCAAACGCGCCATGGCGCAAGATGTGGTGGGTTTGCTTGATCAACTCAATGTGGACACTTTCTTTTTGTGCGGCCACGACAGAGGCGGGCGAGTTGCGCATCGCCTGGCGCTTGATTTTCCTACACGGGTCTTGAAATTGTGTGTGCTAGACATTGCGCCCACACTTGATATGTACAACCGAACCGACATGGATTTTGCACGCGCCTACTATCACTGGTTTCATCTCATTCAGCCCAGTCCCTTGCCTGAGAAAATGATTGGCGGCAACGTATTGCATTACTTGCATGCCAAGCTGGGTGGTTGGGGCTCGCACGGCACTTCTTTCATTGAGCCCGAAGCCATGGCCGAGTACGAACGCAGCATGAACTTGCTGCCAGAGCAGCCAGGTGATTTGATGCCTGCAGTGCACACCGCTTGTGAAGATTACCGCGCCAGTGCGGGCATTGATCTGGTGCATGACAAGGAAAGTCGTGAGCAGGGTCACAAAATTGAGTGTGATTTGCTGGTGCTATGGGGCGACCGCGGCGTGGTGCACAAAATGTTCAAGCCACTAGAGCTTTGGCAAGCGCAATGCGCAGGCCTTGTTTCAGGCCATGTTGTGCCTTCAGGTCACTTCATTCCAGAAGAACTGCCAGACCTCACCGTCGAAAGCCTTCGCGCTTTCATGGTTTAAACAAGACGCTTTAGTTGGCCCCGCAGCACTTCTTGTATTTCTTCCCGCTACCGCAGCTGCAAACATCGTTGCGCCCAGGAGTCGCCTCTTTGATCACCTGTACAACGCGGGGGCCTATGTTGCGCCAAATTTCTCGCAGGTCGTAGACCGCCCACAACGCTTCGCCGTACACGTTGAGGCGAGACTCGCTGACGCTTAAGGGGCCATCTTCGCTTAGGGCAGAAAGTGTAGGTTCGTCGGTGTCGTCTTCGGTGAGCGCCACAATGGCTTCAAGTGCTGTGTCGTGCCACTGAGCGGCTTCTTTGTCTTTCGGTGCTGTCCATTCATCGGACCAGTTTTCAACAACGAACATAAAGCCCAAAGCCCAGACCTGCGCAAAGGCTGGAATTTCTTCGCTGTCAATTTCTGCGCGCTCTTCGGGGGGCAAGCTGGCAATGGCGCCGCGTACGTCCATCACTTCAGGTGCATAGGCGCTGTCTTCGTCGAGGGCTTTGATTTCTGTATCAAGGGCTTTCTTGACTTCGTCAAAACGCTGTTGCCACAAGCTTAAGAATTTAACTTTCTGAGCTTCATCAGAAAAGCCTGCGCCGCCTTCGTCGTCTTCAAGCCCCAACAAAACGGGCAACCATTCTGCTTCTGGCATAGCACGGCGGCAACAAATCAGCGCCACCATGAAGCCTTCACAAAACTCCCACTGTGGTGTTTCTTCGTAGCGCGTGCGCAGGTCATCCAAGAGATCGTCGAGGGCATCAAAGTCTTCGGGCTGCAGGCCTGTCATGGGTTGTTCCTGTGTTCTGTGTCTGTTGGGTAGATGAGAGGCGGCCGCGCCGTTCAATTGGCGGGAATGTCAGTAGGATTCAACACCACACCTGATTGAAGCAAGCGTTTCTTCATGCACAAAATAGCATTGTCTTTGCTCAGCAAGGGCACGGCATGGGCTACCGCCAAGTCGATGAATTTTTGATCGTCAGGGTCTTTGCAAGTGCAGGCCGCTTTGGCTGCAGGTTCTGCTGCCAATTGGTATTCGTCAAAGCGTTTCAATATATCAGGCGCTTGAATGTTGGACTTGGCCATGCGCTTAATAAGGTGCGGATACGTCAGCACCCGCTCTAGCTCGTCGCGCATGCTGGCGGTGGCCAAGTGAGAAATAGCGCCGCTTTGAAGTGCACCCCGCAAAGGGATGGTAGCGGGATCTTTAAACAGCCAAAGATCAAGCACGATGTTGGTGTCGATCACCCAAGCTTGACCCTCAGAGCTTGTCACGCACCGAGCCCTTCATGAGGTCGAAGCGAAACATGCGGCACTCAATGGGGCCGTTCCACATGGGCACACGGCGTGATTCTTTGAGGCGCATTTTGGTGGGCAGCTTTAAATCGGGTGTGAGCATCCAAGCGGTCCAGCCGTTGTAGTTCTTTTTCCAATGCGAGGCCAGTTGCGAGAAGAACTCGCCGCCATCGTCGCCTTCGGCCACTTCGCGGGCTCGGCTTAAGTCAACGCTATCACGTGATAGGCCAAAGCCAGCGTCTTCACGATTTCTGTCTCTGCTCGACACGCCAGCCACACCCGCAGCCGCAATGCGCTCGCCGTAGGGCGGGTTGAGCAGCATGAGGCCCGGCGTTTCGCAAGGCGGCATGCGCTGAAGTGCGTCGCCGCCGCGCGCTTGCACCACTTGGCCTACGCCTGCGCGCTCTGCATTGCGCTGGGTGAAATCGACCATGCGAAAGGCGACATCAGACGCGTGAATTTCAGCAGTGGGCGCATGCTCTTGTTCTTTGGCTTCGTTTTGAAGGGCTTGCCACACATGCGGCTGAAAGGGCAATAATTTTTCGAAACCGAAACCGCGCAGAATGCCAGGTGCAATGCCGCACGCAATTTGCGCGGCTTCAATGGCAATGGTGCCGCTGCCACAACATGGATCGTACAAGGGGGTGTGCGCATCCCAGCCGCTGGCGGCCAACATGGCGGCTGCCAAGGTTTCTTTGAGGGGTGCGTCCCCTTTGTCTTCACGCCAGCCACGCTTGAACAAAGGTTCACCTGAAGTGTCCATGTAAAGCGTGCAACTGTCGGTCGTCAGGTGAACATAAATGCGCACGTCGGGCCATTGCGTGTTCACGTCTGGGCGCTCGCCGCGCTTGGCGCGGAAGCGATCGGCCACGGCGTCTTTGATTTTGAGTGCGGCAAAGTTAAGACTGGTGAGCGGACTGTGCTGCGCGGTAATTTCAATCTTGAAGGTTTGCTTGGTGGTGAACCAAATTTCCCAAGCCACGGCGCTGGCTGCGTCATACAAATCTTTTTCGCTGCGGTAAAAAGTTTGCGACAACTGAATGAGCACGCGTTGAGTGAGGCGGCTGTGCAAGTTTAGGCGCAAGGCATCGCGCCAAGAGGCATTGGCCATGACACCGCCGCGACCGGTTAGCAAATCGTTGCCTGTGAGTCCTGTGAGTTGATGGACCTCATCGGCCAGCAAGCCTTCAACGCCGGCGGCGCAAGGCATAAAAAGTTGAAGCGAGTTCACAGAGTTTTACGCAAGTTGGCAGGCGCAATTTTGAGCGCCTCGCGGTATTTGGCAACGGTGCGCCGCGCGCAATCGATGCCTTGTTCTTTGAGCATTTCAGACAGTTGGTTGTCCGACAGGGGTTTGTTGGGATTTTCTGCCGCCACCAATTGTTTGATAAGGGCGCGCACGGCTGTACTGGAGGCCGCACTGCCGCTGTCGGTGCCCAGGCCTGAGCCAAAGAAAAACTTCAGCTCAAAGGTGCCCATGGGGGTGGTCATGTACTTGGCGGTGGTCACGCGGCTGATGGTCGACTCGTGCAGGCCCAGCTCGTCGGCAATTTCGCGCAGCACCAAAGGCCTCATGGCCAGTTCGCCATGAATAAAAAAGTTGCGCTGGCGCTCGACAATGGCGGTGGAAACTCGCAGGATGGTGTCAAAGCGTTGTTGAATGTTCTTAATAAACCAACGCGCTTCTTGCAGACGTTGCTGCAAACCCAAATGGCCTTCGCCTTTGCCGCCGCGCAATGCGTTGGCATAAATATCGTGCACGCGCAGCTTGGGCATGACATCGGGGTTGAGCTGCACTCTGAAATGTGGCTCTCCACCCTTGCGAGTACCGATAACCAGCACATCGGGCACGATGACATGCTGCTCTGCATTGGCAAAGGGGCGGCCTGGTTTGGGCTCAAGGCGAGTGATGAAGGTGAGGGCCAGTTTGACAAGCGCTTCGTCTTCACCGCACTGAACGGCCAATCGTTTGTAGTCGCGTTTTGCCAGCAACTCCAAGGGCAATGCGCAAATTTTCAAAGCAACGGCTGCCGCTTCGTTGTCTGGTTCATCCTTCAAAACAGCCTTGAGTTGAATGCGCATGCATTCACCTAAATTTCGAGCACCAATGCCCACGGGCTCTAGCGATTGCAACAAACTCAAGGCGACAGTGAAACGGTGCACCAACTCTTCAAGTTGCTCTATGTCGTCGGTACCGGCAAGGCCTTGCGCTAAAGACTCGAGGCTGTCTTCCAAATAACCATCATCGTTCAGAGACTCAATGAGAAAACGCAAGGCGGCACGGTCAATTTCGGACAGACGCATTGACAGTGCCTGGCGGTGCAAGTAATCGGTGAGTGAGCCTAAACCACGCGCCAACTCGATGGCGTCTGCACCTTCAGAGTCGTTGTTGGTGTTGTTCT
>CAXNGF010000061.1:0-9177 GCA_964201905.1 Limnohabitans sp.
ATTCAATTCGGTATTGAAAGTTTCCAGTTGAATCACTGCGTCAAGCAATTGATACAACTGCGCCAATTTCTGTTTGCCCAATTCGATTTCCATAAATGCGTAATGCGCTTCGATGGCCTCTGACAGTTGGGCCACCTTGCTTAAACCCAAGGCAGTGGCGTACACCACGGTTCTGCGCGCATCTTGTGGGCAACGCTGCCGCTCAATCAAGCCGTCTCGCGCCATGCGTGTCAGCACACCTGTGAGACTTGGGCCCAATAAAAAAGCCTCACGGGCAACACGGCCTGTTTCCACACCTTCAGTGCAATGCGCATGTTCACCCAAGACCCTCAGCACGCGCCACTGCTGATCGGACAAGCCATGCTCGCGCAAACTGGGACGCGTGTGCGTCATGACTGCTTCGCGCGCTTGGAGCAGCAGTCTGGGTAAATTGCGGTGCACGAACGCTTGTTTTTTCATAGGTCAGTATTTATTTAACATGTTAAATGAATTTTGGGGCTTCGGAAAATCGGGTAAACCCGCCTTTTTCCATCAGCTTCGCACCGGCGTCTCATGTGATGAGCTTCAAGCCAGTGAATAATTGCATCATGAACGCATCTTTTTTTGACAAGCACGGCATCCGATTGATTCAAGCGCCCATGGCTGGATCTCAAAACCACCGTCTGGCGGCTGCCGTCTTCCTAGCTGGCGGTTTGGGCAGTCTTCCTGCCGCCATGCTCACGGCTGAGCAACTGGAAAACGAGCTAAGCGCATTTGAAGAGGCCATCACAGCGGGAAAGCTGAACGCAAGTGCAAGTGCACGTGCAATGACATCGGCCCCCCATTGGGACGGGTTCTTGCCCGTCAATGTCAATTTTTTCTGCCACACCCCGCCTACCGCCCAAGCCGAAAAAGAAACCGCTTGGCGCCTAATGCTCGCTCCGGCTTATCAGGCCCATGGCATTGACGCCACAACTGTCGGTTCAGGCCCTGGCCGTGCACCTTTCAATGAAGAAAGTTTGCGTTTGATGGGTCAATTCAAACCTGCCGTGGTCAGCTTTCACTTTGGTCTTCCCAAAGCAGAATGGGTTCAGCAGCTCAAGTCATGGGGTCTGCAAATTTGGTCTTCTGCCACCACAGTGCAAGAGGCTCAATGGCTTGAACAACACGGCGCGGACGCCATCATTGCCCAAGGCTTAGAAGCAGGCGGCCATCGCGGTATGTTTCTCACAGAAGACCTGAGCACGCAAGTGGGCTGTCTGGCGCTGCTGCCCCAAATTGTCAAAGCAGTGAAGTTGCCCGTGATTGCCGCGGGTGGCATTTCCAATGCAGCAGCCGTCAGCGCAGCCAAAGCTCTGAGCGCCAGCGCTGTTCAAGTGGGAACCGCTTTTTTAACCAGCCACGAAGCCACCACCAGTGCATTGCACCGCCAAGCACTCATGTCAGAAGCAGCAAGGCACACCGCCTTAACCAACCTTTTTAGCGGCAGGCCTGCGCGCGGTATTGTCAACAAATTCATGCGCGACTTCGGTCCCCTTAACCCAGAGGCGCCAGCCTTTCCCCTGGCCACAGCGGCCGTCGCGCCTTTGCGAGCCGCCGCAGAAGCCCAAGGCCTGAGCGACTTCTCACCATTGTGGTCGGGCCAAAACGCATCCGATTGCCACGCATTGCCTGCTGCCGAGATTGCTCACAAACTCTTGCAAGGTTGGGCTTAAGGTGGCTTGTTTTTCATGGGGCAACACCAGAGTGTTAGGCTTGGGTCATGGCCAAAGATAAAACCATTTTCACTTGCAACGATTGCGGCGGTACCACCCCCCGTTGGTTGGGCAAATGCCCCGCCTGCGGCGCTTGGAACACCCTCATTGAAAGCACTGTCGATTCAAGCGGCAGTGCCAAGAACAGATACACCAGCCAATTTCAAGCCTTGGCCAAAACCTCCGAACTCACCAAACTGGGCGACATCGAAGCCACCGACATCGATCGCACCGCCACTGGTTTGGAAGAGCTCGACCGCGCCTTGGGCGGCGGTGTGGTGGAGGGCGGCGTGGTGTTAATTGGCGGCGATCCCGGCATAGGCAAATCCACCTTGTTGCTCCAAGCCCTTGATGCATTGCAGCGCAAAGGCATGAACACCCTTTATGTCACGGGAGAAGAAAGTGGCGCGCAAGTGGCGCTTCGCTCCAGACGCCTTGGCCTAGACAAAAGTCAAGTTCAGGTTTTGGCCGAAATTCAGCTGGAAAAAATACTGGCCATTTTGCAAACCGAGCGCCCCAACATTGCGGTCATCGATTCCATTCAAACGGTTTACTCCGACCAACTCACCTCGGCGCCTGGTTCCGTGGCGCAAGTTCGCGAATGTGCCGCGCACCTCACACGTGCCGCCAAAGCCACTGGCACGGCCATCGTCTTGGTTGGACACGTCACCAAAGAAGGCGCCTTGGCTGGGCCTCGTGTTTTAGAGCACATGGTCGACACCGTCTTGTACTTTGAGGGCGACACGCACAGCAGCTTCCGTTTGATTCGGGCCATTAAAAATCGCTTTGGCGCAGTCAACGAAATTGGCGTGTTTGCCATGACCGAAAAAGGACTGAAGGGCGTGTCCAACCCCAGCGCCATCTTTTTGTCGCAACACGAAGAGCCTGTGGCGGGCAGTTGCGTCATGGTCACTTTGGAGGGCACACGCCCGCTTTTGGTCGAAATTCAAGCGCTGGTCGACAGCGGCGGGCCCAGTCCGCGAAGGCTGTCTGTGGGCTTGGAAAGAGACCGTTTGGCCATGCTGTTGGCGGTCTTGCACAGGCATGCAGGTGTGGCTTGCATGGACCAAGACGTGTTCGTCAATGCGGTGGGAGGCGTTCGAATAAGTGAGCCTGCAGCAGATCTGGCAGTAATGTTATCAATCACTTCATCACTACGTGGCAAGCCTTTGCCCAAGGGTTTCATTGCCTTTGGCGAGGTCGGTTTAGCGGGTGAGGTGCGACCTGCACCGCGCGGCCAAGAGCGCCTCAAAGAAGCTGCCAAGTTGGGCTTTACAGTGGCCGTGGTGCCCAAAGCCAATGCACCCAAAAAGAACGACAAGAACTTTGAAGGCCTCACCATTTATCCGGTTGACCGCATTGAAGAAGCCATGAACTGCGTGCGGGGACTTTAAGATCCCGCCATGAACTTTTCAAGAATACTGATCCCCATCGGGGTAATTGCCTTTGTCGCTGGTGCCTGGCATCAGTACAAATGGCCGGGCGTGGCAGTGTCTACTGGCGCCGTCGTGATGTGGATTTTGTTGCATTTCACGCGCATGGTCACTGTTTTAAGCCGAGCAGCCAACAGGCCCTTAGGGCATGTCGCCAGCGCTGTCATGCTCAATGCCAAGCTCAAAAAAGGTGTCAACCTGATGCACGTCATTGCCATGACCAAGTCTTTGGGTGAGCGATTGTCTGAAGAAAAAGCCCAACCCGAAATTTTCAAATGGACCGATTCAGGTGACTCCTTTGTGGTTTGTACATTCAAAGCTGGCAAGCTTCAGACTTGGGACATGACTCGGCCCCAACAGGCAGAAACAGAAGAATCAGCCGCTTCTTCTTTAGACGTACTGAATTCAGGCACAACACGCCCATAAGGCTCTTAAAATAAACGCTTTGCGAAACTGGCAACAAAGGACAAAACAATGAGCACCGCAACACCCTCAATGGAAGACCGTGACGGCAAAATTTGGATGGACGGCAAGATGGTCGAATGGCGCGACGCCAAAATCCACGTCTTAACCCACACCCTGCACTACGGCTGCGGCGCCTTTGAAGGTGTTCGTGCCTACAAAACCAGCGATGGCACGGCCATTTTCCGCTTGCACGAGCACACCGATCGCCTGTTCAACAGCGCCAAGATTTTGCGCATGAAGCTGCCCTTCACCAAAGAAGAAGTCAGCGAAGCGCAAAAAGCGGTGGTGCGAGCAAACAATTTGGAAAGCGGTTACATCCGCCCTCTGACTTGGATTGGCTCAGAAAAATTGGGTGTCAGCCCCAAAGGCAACACCATCCACCTGATGGTGGCCGCATGGACTTGGGGTGCTTACTTGGGCGAAGAAGGCTTGAAGCGCGGCATTCGCGTTAAAACTTCCAGCTTTACGCGCCATCACGTCAACATCACCATGACGCAAGCCAAAGCGGTTAGCAACTACACCAATTCCATCATGGCCAACATGGAAGCCGTCGATGAGGGCTACGACGAAGCGCTGTTGCTCGACCCCTCCGGCTTTGTTTCCGAAGGTGCTGGCGAAAACATTTTTATGATTAAAGACGGTGTGATCTACACCCCCGACATGTCGGCCGGCGCTTTGACCGGCATCACACGCAACACTGTGTTCCACATTGCCAAAGACTTAGGGTTAGAGATTGTTCAGAAGCGCATCACACGCGATGAAATTTACATCTGCGATGAAGCCTTCTTCACAGGCACTGCCGCTGAAGTCACGCCCATTCGTGAACTAGACCGGATTGAAATTGGCGCCGGCAGCCGCGGCCCCATCACTGAAAAAATTCAGACAGGTTTCTTTGACATCGTGAACGGCAAGAATCCCAAATACGCTCACTGGTTGACGCACGTTTAATTCAAAGAAGGATCCTGCTCATGAGTCAAGCTATTGAACTTCTGGCCAAAGATTTAAATCCACAGGGTGGTGTTTTTTGTCCCAGCCCCAAGGCCGACATGAAGGTCTGGAACAACCACCCCAAGGTTTACTTGGATGTGGCTCGCGAAGGTCATGCCAAGTGCCCTTACTGCGGCACAGTGTTCCAACTGAAAGCGGGCGAAACTGTTGGCCACGGCCACTGATTCAAGCACCGATTCAGGCTCTGGGCAAGCGCACCACAAAACAAGCGCCGCCGCCCATTCGGTCCTCGCAACTGACTTGACCCTTGTGACGCTCGGCAATGGACTTTACCAAGGCCAAGCCCAAGCCCACACTGCCTGCTCGCTCGCTTGCACCGGGCAGTCTAAAAAAGGCTTCAAAAATTTTCGTGCGATAGGCCACAGGCACGCCCGGCCCGCGGTCGCAAACCATCAAAACAATTTCGGTTGTTGTCACTGAAGCAGTCAGTTGAACATCATCGGGCCCGGTGATCGCACCATACCGTCCGGCATTTTCAAGCAGATTTCGAATTAAGCGACGCAGCAACTTCACCACACCAAGCGTTTCAATTTTTTGCACGCCTTCTTGCACTTCAAAAATTGCGCTCACTCGTGCGCTTTCTTCGGCACACAAACCCATCACATCAACCACTTCGACAGTGCCCAAGTCGGCCTCTTGTGCATCCAAACGACTGGCCAATAAAATTTCATCGATCAACTGATCTAGTTCTGCAATGCTGCGTGCGATTTCTTGCTTGGCCAATTCAGGGTTGTCGCCTCCCATGAATTCAAGCCCCATGCGAATGCGTGTAAGCGGTGAGCGCAATTCGTGCGAAGCATTGGCCAGCAATGACTTTTGGGATGCCAACAACAACTGCTGCGAGCTCATCAGATTTTGCACACGTTCGGCTGCCGCATTGAATCTGCGTGACAAGTCGGCAACCTCGTCTTGGCCCTGCTCGGGCATGCGCACGGTCAGATCGCCTTCCCCCCAACGCTGAACACCTTGTTGCAAGGCCTCTAACCGCTGAGTGAGTTTGCGCACAATGGGATAAACGCCCAGCGCCACCGCCAAACCCACCAACAACAGCATCCACACAAACCCATAGGGAGGCCGTGCCCACCAAGGCGACAAGTCTCGCGGCAGAACACCGATGCCGCGGTTGAACCCACCAGGCCCGTGACCCATCTGCCTGCCTGCTTCGGGTGCAAAGCCTGGGCCCGGCGGCATGGGGCCGCCTGGCGGCGGACGGCGCGGCAGCAAGAGGTTGAGCTTTTGTCCATCTGGCAAGGTCACTTCAAAGCTCACGCCTACGCCGCGCTGCAACTGGCCTGGCACTGAGTCCAACAATTCGCCCTGCGCATTGCGAACTTGCAATTCACGCACACCCTGCGGGCCGTTGTGCGCCACATGCTCTACCGACAAACTCCATGCCCAACCGACCAAGAGCATGAGGGCAGCAACGCCCAAGACCACAGCGAGCCAAATTCGCAAATACAAATGTTTTGAAATAGAAGCAAACCAAGACATGGCGCAATTACTTCTGCTGTTTGGTAAACACATAGCCCACACCGCGAACCGTCAAAATTCTTTCGGGCATTTTGGGGTCATCTTCAATGGCCATGCGAATGCGGCCCATGTGCACATCGATGGAGCGATCAAATGCTTCGTGTTCGCGGCCACGCACCGCTTCCATGATTTGATCGCGTGACAAAACCCGCCCCGCGCGCTCTGCCATGGCCACCAACAAATCAAATTGGTAGGAGGTGAGTTCACAAACTTGGCCCTTCACGGACACTGTGCGTGCATCACGGTCAATTTCTAAACTGCCAAATTGCAAGCGCGTGTTTTTGCCAGAACCAGAATCTGATTGACGCCGCAAAACAGCGCGGATGCGGGCCAGCAACTCGCGCGGCTCAAACGGTTTGGGCAAGTAATCGTCAGCGCCCAGTTCTAAGCCCACAATGCGGTCCATGGGGTCGCCTTTGGCGGTAAGCATGAGGACTGGCGTTTGGCCTAACTCGCCAGACAAAGCGCGAATTTTTTGGCACACTTGAAGACCGTCCATGTCGGGCAACATCAAATCCAAAATGACCAAATGAGGGGCATTTTTTTGAACCTCAATCAAACCTCTGGCGCCATCGGCCGCATGCGAAAAACCAAAGCCCGATTGTCGAAGGTAATCCCCCACCATTTTGGCCAGGCGTTCGTCATCTTCAATCATCAAAACTTGTGTGTTCATACTTTCTGTCAACTGCCGCACATGCGACATGATGCGCTCTGAAAAGACGAAACGCATCGTGAATGTTTGAAGCGCTCGTAAAGTTTCGTAAATCAGTCTTCTGAAGGGGGTTGAAAATGCGCAGCCAAGGCCACCAAAATGAGCACTGGCATCCCTAAAAGGGCCGTGGCATTGAAGAAGTCGGCATAGCCATGGGCGTTGACAAAATCACCCGAGAAGCCCGCAATGAATTTGGGTAAAAGCAGCATCATGGAACTGAGCAAAGCATATTGCGTCGCAGAGTATTTGATGTTGGTCAGAGAAGACAAATAGGCAATGAACGCAGCTGAAGCAATGCCACTGGCCAAGTTGTCTGCGGATACAACGACAATCAGTGCGTGCACATCGTGGCCATGGCCTGCCAACCAAGCAAACAACAAATTGCTCAAGGCACTGAGCAAGGCCCCCAGCATCAAAATGCGCATCACACCCCAACGCAAAGCCATGACACCGCCCACAAACGCGCCCAAGAGGGTCATCAGTACGCCATACACTTTGGTCACGCTGGCCACTTCCGTTTTGGTGTAACCCATGTCTACGTAAAACGGATTGGCCATGATGCCCATCACCACATCGCTGATCCGGTAGACGGCAATCAAGCTCAAAATCAAGGCTGCCTGCCATTTGTAGCGTTTGACAAAATCGACAAAGGGCTCAATCAGCGCGCCTTGCAACCATTCCTTCACATTTTTAGATGGCGGCAATTCAGCCGGCTTGGGTTCATGCGAGCGCAGCACCGTGATCACACCCACCAACATGCTGACGGCCATGACCAAATAGGCTGCCTGCCAGGCTGCATGCATGTAGCCGCTGGCATTCTCGCCCTGCACCCAAGCGGCCACCCACAACACACCTGCACCAGCCCAAATCATGGCTAACCGATAACCCGTTTGATAACTGGCCGCCAAAGCCGCTTGTTGTGTCGGGTCGGCTGACTCGATGCGAAATGCATCTAGCGCAATGTCCTGAGTGGCCGAACCAACAGCCACCAACAAAGCACACCAAACCACAGGTCCTAACGTGAGCGAGGGGTCGCTGAACGCCATGCCCACCAGGCCCAACATGACCATGGCCTGTGCCAACAACAGCCAACTGCGTCTGCGGCCTAAAGAACGTGTTAGCCAAGGAATTGGCATGCGATCGACCAACGGCGCCCATACCCACTTAAAGCCATAGGCCAGCCCTACCCAACTGAGGTAGCCAATGGTGCTGCGGTCGATACCAGCCTCACGCAAGCGAAAGCTCAAGGTGCCGAGGACCAAGAGCAAGGGCAAGCCTGCGGCAAAACCCAAAAACAGCATGCGCAAACTGGCGGCTTCCAAATAAACGCGCCAAGAGGCAAGCCAAGAAAAAGTGGGCTGAGTTGGAGCGGGCTTTTCAGTCATGTCGACATTATCCAAGCATGAATGCAGATTTTGCGAGTCTTGTTGTTTGAAATCTGTGGGTCCGGCACTATGATTCAAAAATGTGTTGGCGATGCTTTTCAAATTTGAACGCGTCCGATCCCTTGGAAGTTTCAGTTCCTGAAGCAGAGGGATCTTCTCGTCGCGCTTTTTTGAACCATCTTGGCGGGGCGGGCTTGGGCTTCACAGCGCTGTTGGCCGGCACTGCGCAGGCCCAGGTCGATGTGGGTAAAGCCTCTGCTATTCGCAAGCTCATTCCTGCCGAAACACTTGAAGCGTCAGCCAAGCAACAATATCAACAAACCCTAGGAGACGCCGACAGCAAAGGGGCTTTGGCCTCAGACGACTTCCCACAACTCAAACGCTTGCGGGCCATCGCCAACAAACTGATTCCCTTTACGGCCCAATGGAATCCCGATTCGCGCAAGTGGAAATGGGAGGTCAACCTGATTGGTAGCAAACAAATCAATGCTTGGTGCATGCCTGGTGGAAAAATTGCGTTTTATACCGGCATCCTCGATCAACTAAAGCTCAACGACGATGAAGTGGCCATGATCATGGGACACGAAATGGCCCATGCTTTGCGAGAGCACTCGCGCGAGCGCTTGGCCAAATCCAAGGCTACGGGCATGGGCTTGTCGGTGGCCTCGCAGCTCTTGGGCTTGGGCCAACTGGGAGATGTTGCAGCCAATTTAGGAACCCAATTGCTAACCTTGAAATACGGTCGTGACGACGAAACTGAAGCCGATTTGGTAGGACTTGAAATTGCCGCGCGTGGTGGTTTTAAACCGGAAGCCAGTGTGCAGCTTTGGAAAAAAATGTTGAGTGCAACGGGCGGAGGTAAAGGGCAACTTGCTTTTTTATCAACGCACCCTAGTGGCAACAACCGCATT
>CAXNGF010000062.1:0-8886 GCA_964201905.1 Limnohabitans sp.
CTGTTTATAAAAGTATCGGAGTGTCCACATGGCACGCGTCTGCGACGTAACGGGCAAAGGCCCCATGGTCGGAAACAATGTTTCCCACGCCAACAACAAAACCAAGCGCCGGTTCTTGCCGAACCTGCAATATCGCCGTTTCTGGGTTGAGAGCGAAAACCGTTGGGTGCGCCTGCGCGTTTCCAGCGCCGCTTTGCGCCTGATCGACAAAAATGGCATTGATGCTGTTCTCGCAGACTTGCGCGAACGCGGTCAAGCTTAAACCCCCTACAGGAGCACCATCATGGCAAGCAAAGGCGGACGCGAAAAAATCAAGCTGGAATCTACAGCTGGCACTGGTCACTTTTACACGACCAGCAAGAACAAGAAAACAATGCCCGAGAAAATGTCGATCATGAAGTTCGACCCAAAAGCTCGCAAGCACGTTGAGTACAAGGAAATCAAACTGAAGTAATTCAGGTTGATTCCATATAAAAAGCCCGCTGATGCGGGCTTTTTTGTTGCCGAAGAAATTTAAATGGGGTCAGATCAACATTAATTTGGTCAATCATTTGGGGGCAGAGGCTAATGGGGGCTGACGATTTGTGGTACTCCACCATGAGGAAGCCCCCATTAGCCTCTGCCCCCAAATGATTGGAAATTAATGTTGATCTGACCCCATTTAAATTGGCCACCCCAATCGATTAAGTGCGGGCCGCGCGAAGCTGAGTAGAAAAATCACGCAAAGCAGCAATTCCGCTGTCTTCGGCGCGTTTACACCAAGCTTGTAAATCAAGCGCAAGCTGTTCACGGTTGTGAGAGGTGTTGAGCCAAATTTGGCGCAGCTCTTCGCGCATGGCCAACATTTTGTCCAGCACAGGATAGGCTGCAAGCGTGGCGCTCAAAGGTGCGCGTGCTTCGGCCGGTATTTTGTCGCCATCGCGGTGAATCCAACGCTTGGCTACTTTTAAAACACTGGCGTCAAGTTTGGCATTGGCGACTTCTTGGCGGAAGACAGTTCGCATTTGACGGGCGTAACCCGCCATCACTGCATAACGATTGGTGATCAAAGCTTCCAAAGTTTTTTCATCGGCCACGGGGCGTACTTCGCCAAACGCCAAGACAGGCGGCGTTTTTTTCACAGTGGCCAAACCTACAGCTTGCAAGATGCAGATGTAAGCCCAGCCCAGATCAAATTCATAGGGCTTGACCGACAACTTGGCAGACGTTGGGTAGGTGTGATGGTTGTTGTGCAACTCTTCGCCACCAATCAAGATACCCCAAGGGGAGATGTTGGTGCTGGCGTCGTGTGCCTCGAAGTTGCGGTAGCCCCAGTAGTGGGCAGCACCATTGATGATGCCTGCCGCAGTGATGGGAATCCAAGCCATTTGAACAGCCCACACAGTGAGGCCCAATGCGCCAAACAAGGCCACATCGATGATCAACATCAGTGCCACACCTTGCCAGGAAAAGCGCGAGTACAGATTGCGCTCTATCCAGTCGTCGGGGGTGCCATGGCCATAGCGGCTGAGGGTTTCTTTGTTTTTAGATTCTTTGCGGTACAACTCAGCACCAGTGAACAACACCGTGCGAATGCCATGCACATGCGGGCTGTGCGGGTCTTCAGCTTGCTCGCACTTGGCGTGGTGCTTGCGGTGAATGGCCGCCCACTCTTTGGTCACTTGCCCAGTGGTCATCCACAACCAAAAACGGAAGAAATGCGATGCAATGGGGTGCAAATCCAAGGCCCGGTGAGCCTGGTGGCGGTGCAAAAAGATGGTAACGCTGGCAATGGTGATGTGCGTGAGGCCCAAAATGACAAAGAGAACTTGCCAGCCCGAGAATCCCAATAGTCCGTTGGCCAACCAGTCAATGACCGCGTCAAATACAGCCGAGTCGAGTAACAACATGCAGTCGCTTTCTGTGTAGAGGTGCCTTTAGAGGCAATCTGTTTATTTTAAGATTTTCGAATTCAAATTGACAGTAATTTCAACAAGCAAGCACCAAAGTTAGCGCTTTAGAATTCACTTTCGAGTCCAAATGGCGGCAAAAAAACCATCAGTACCGTGCCGATGTGGCCACAGGCGTAAAAAATTGCCATTGCACAAGTTTTCGGCATGTGCGACTTTCAAGCGAGTGAGTTCTTCCATCACCGGCAATACCACAAAGTCAGGATGCGCCGCCGAAAAGGCATTGGCAATGTCTTCATTCTCTTGCGGCAGCAAACTGCAAGTGGCATAGACCAAGCGCCCACCCGATTTGAGCAAGCGTGCAGCGCTGTCCAAGATGGCAGTTTGGGTAGCAGCAACATCGGCAATGCCTTCGGGTTTTTGACGCCATTTCAAATCTGGATTGCGGCGCAGGGTACCCAAACCCGTACAAGGTGCATCGACCAACACGCGATCGATCTTGCCCGCCAAGCGCTTGACACGGTCATCGCGTTCATGCGCAATGGCAGCAGGATGAACGTTGGACAACTGACTGCGCGCCAAGCGGGGCTTCAATGCATCCAATCGATGGGCAGAAGTGTCCATGGCATACAAGCGCCCTGTGTTGCGCATGGCTGCGCCAATGGCCAAGGTTTTTCCACCCGCCCCTGCGCAAAAGTCAACCACCATCTCACCGCGGTGCGCATCCAGCAGCAGCGCCAGCAATTGCGATCCTTCGTCTTGCACTTCGACCGCACCGCGTTCAAAAGCTTTGACTTTGGCTAGCGATGGTTTGCCTTGTAAACGCAAACCCCAAGGCGAATAGGGTGTGGTCTCGCACACAATGCCTGCAGCCGTCAATTCCTTTTGCACTTCAGCGCGCTTTTCGTTCAGGTCGTTCACCCGCAAATCCAAGCTACCCTGCTGCTGCAAGCTTTCGGCCAAGGCTCCAAACTCATCGCCAAGTTGTTCTTTGAGTGGTTGCGCCAACCAGTCGGGCAAATTGTGAATATGCTGCGACATCAAATCTGAAGGCTGAATACTGTCACACATGTCTAGCCATTTTTTTTCGGTGTCGTTCAAAGCACTTTTGACAAAATCTCTGGGGCCAGCAAAACCCAATATAGCCAAGCGTCTTTCTTTGGCGCCGCTGCCAGATCGAGCCATGTGCTCAAACATCAACTTCTGTCGCAAAACTTGGAAAACAGTTTCAGACAGGGTGGCTCGCTCTCGCGGACCCAAATTGCGGTTGTCACGAAAAAAACGAGAAACCACCGCATCAGCGGGATGGTTAAATTGGAGGGTCAGCATGACCAATTCGGCGCAGGCGTCTAACAGGGCTTTTGGATGCATAAGCTCTATTGTCCCACCGCACAACACTCAAGAACGATTTCATGCAAGAAGAAACCTTACCGCCATTGATCATCACCCGACCCGGCTACTACCGCCACTACAAAAATTTGCTTTACCAAGTGTTGGGCACCGTGAGGCACAGCGAGTCTCTTGAGCCTCTGACTTTGTACAAAGCGCTTTATGGCGAGCAAGGCATGTGGGTCAGGCCAGCCGCCATGTTCAATGAAACAGTTGAGATCAATGGCGTCATTCAAGCCCGATTTACTTGGCTGGGTGAGGCGCTGCCTGAGACTTGAAAAACGCTGCGACTGCCGCGGGAAAAATGAGGTGCTCTTGCGTCAGCACTCTGGCTGCCAGCGTTTCAGCCGTGTCACTTTCAAGAACAGGCACAACGGCTTGGGCCAAAATTTGCCCTTGGTCGACCTCTGCAGATACGTGGTGCACTGTAGCGCCAGCAAATTTAGCGCCTGCATCAATGGCGCGCTGGTGCGTGTTCAATCCAGCAAAAGCGGGCAACAGCGAGGGGTGAATATTGATCAAACGCCCTTGATAGTGGTCCACAAAAGCAGGCGTCAAAATTCGCATAAAACCTGCCAGCACGACCAATGCGGGGGCATGTAAATCAATTAGCGCCATGAGGGATTGGTCAAAGGCCTCCCTCGATTCAAACAGCGTGTGGTCTAGAACTTCCGTCTTGATGTTTAAAAACTCTGCTTGCGCTTGCAGCCTAGTCAATCCTGACGCTTGGGGCTTGTTGCTGATCACGGCGGCCACCTTCACGCCCCAATGCTGGGACCAAGCTTGCTCATTCGCGGCTTTCACAATGGCCAACATGTTGGAGCCAGTACCCGAAATCAAAATAACAATGTTTTTCACAAATGAACCATCTTGCATGTCTGGGTATTATCCCTGCCGAAGGCATCTAAATTGTGTTTTGTCGCAGCCAAGACACCGCTTTTGCGCACGGTCGTGCTAAAAACGCACATTCCCCTTATTTATTGGCATTGACCGGAGACACATCTCATGGATTTGGCATTCACACCCGATGAACTCGCATTTCGCGAGGAAATTCGCGCTTGGGTAAAAGCAAACTTACCTTCAGAAATTTCACCAAAAGTTCACAGCGCCATGCGCCTCTCGCGTGAGGACATGCAAAGTTGGGCCAAAATTTTGGGCAAAAAAGGTTGGCTCGGTTGGGGCTGGCCCGAGCAGTTTGGTGGGCCTGGTTGGACTGCCGTGCAAAAGCATTTGTTCGAAGAAGAATGCGCGCTAGCCGGCGCACCTCGCGTGGTGCCTTTTGGACCAGTCATGGTTGCGCCCGTCATCATGGCTTTTGGCAATGCCGAACAGCAAAAGCGTTTCTTGCCAGGTATCGCCAGCGGCGAGGTGTGGTGGAGCCAAGGCTACAGTGAGCCTGGTTCGGGCTCTGACTTGGCTTCCCTCAAAACACGCGCTGAACGTGTGGGCGACAAGTACATCGTCAATGGTCAAAAAACATGGACCACCTTGGGTCAATATGGCGAGTGGATTTTTTGCTTGGTGCGTACCAGCAATGAAGGCAAACCGCAAACCGGCATCTCCTTCTTGCTGATCGACATGAAAACGCCAGGCATAACCGTGCGTCCGATCAAGCTGCTTGATGGCGAATGCGAAGTCAATGAAGTGTGGTTTGACAATGTGGAAGTGCCTGCAGAAAACCTCATTGGTGAAGAAAACAAAGGCTGGAACTACGCCAAGCATTTGTTGGCCCACGAGCGCACCAACATCGCCGACGTGAACCGCGCCAAACGCGAACTCGAGCGCCTCAAGCGCATTGCCAAAACCGAAGGTGTTTACGAAGACATGCGTTTTCGCGATGAAATTTCCAAATTGGAAGTCGACATCGTTGCCTTGGAGATGTTGGTGTTGCGTGTTTTGTCAGCTGAAAAGTCTGGCAAAAATTCACTCGACATCGCTGGCCTTTTGAAAATCAAGGGCAGCGAAATTCAACAGCGCTACACAGAACTCATGATGTTGGCAGCTGGCCCCTTCAGCCTGCCCTTCATCTTTGAAGCCATGGATGCAGGCTGGCAAGGCGATTTCCCAGGACACGAGGTGTCCAACGCACCGCTGGCAGCCAACTATTTCAACATGCGAAAAACCACGATTTATGGCGGCAGCAATGAAGTGCAGCGCAACATCGTAGCTCAAGTAGTTTTGGGTTAATTTGCTAACCCCCTCAAGGACAAATCATGGATTTCGATTTTTCAGACGATCAAGAACAATTGCGCGATGCTGTTCGCAAGTGGGTCGATAAGGCTTACACCTTCGACCGCCGCCGCGAAATTACACATGCGGGAGGCTTTGACCGCGCCGCTTACACCGAACTGGCAGAGTTGGGCCTGTGTGGCCTGTATGTCAGCGAAGACCAAGGCGGTATGGGCATGGGACCCGTTGAAGGTATGGTGGTCATGGAAGAATTGGGTCGCGGCATAGTGCTCGAACCCATACAGCACGCTTTTATTGCTGGCGCCGTTTTAGAAGGCTATGCGCCCGATGCTTTGAAAGCAGCATGGCTGCCTCAAATTGCAGGTGGTGAAGCCATTGTTGTCTTGGCTCACCAAGAGCGAAAATCACGTTACAACACCCACAAATGCGATGCGCAAGCACAGCAACAAGACGGACAGTGGCTCGTCACAGGTACCAAAAGCATGGTGGCCGTGGGTGACCATGCAGATGCCTTCTTGGTGCCCGCCATGGCATCCGGCAAGTTGGCTTTGTTCTTGGTGGCCAAAGGGGCCAAGGGCTGTTCAACGACGGGCTACGGCACCCAAGACGGTGGCCGCGCCGCTGAACTCCAACTCTATCAAAGCCCTGCCAGCTTAATCACGCTCGACGGTCAAACTGCATTGAGCCACGGAGTGGACATTGGCATTGCGTGTGTCTGCGCTGAAGGCGTAGGCGTGATGGACAAAACCATGGCCATCACCGTGGAGTACATGAACACGCGCAAGCAATTCAACACCACCATTGCCACATTCCAAGCCCTGCGTCACCGTGTGGCCGATATGAAAATGCAATTGGAGTTGGGCCGTTCCATGAGCTACTACGCAAGCTTAAAATTGAACTCGCCAGCAGCTGAGCGCCACCAAGCCATGGCCCGCGCCAAATTCCAATTAGGCAATTCCATGCGCTATGTCGGCCAACAATCTGTCCAATTGCACGGCGGCATTGGCGTGACCGACGAATACATCGTCAGCCACTACTTCAAGAAATTGACACAGCTGGAAATGACCTTTGGCGACACAATGCACCATTTGGGCGAAGTGTCTGCCAGCATGCAGGAGACCGCAGGCGTCTTCGCCTGATCGCTGCCCAAAGCGCAAGCATGGTTAAGCCCATGCTTGGGTTTAAAAACCGCCCTTGAGGCGGTTTTTTACTGCCCGCAAGCTCGGTCACAATAGAGCCCTGTAGTTGAAGTGAGAAGTCGAAACAAGCATGAAGGTATTTCGCGGTTTTAACCATCCAGAAAGAGCACGCCAGTGCGCTCTCACGATTGGCAATTTTGATGGTGTCCACCGCGGCCACCAGGCCATGCTCGCCCTCTTAAAAAACGAAGCCGCGCACCGTGGGGTGCCCAGTTGCGTGATGACCTTCGAGCCACACCCCAGAGATTTTTTTGCAAAGCTTTACAACAAGCCTGAATTGGCGCCAGCACGAATAGCAACACTGCGCGATAAATTGTTTGAGCTTGAGCGCTGCGGCATCGATCAAGTGGTGGTGCTCCCCTTTGACAAATACCTGGCAAGTCAATCACCTGAGGACTTCATCGAATCTGCTCTGGTCAAGGGCTTGGGCGTCAAATATTTATTGGTGGGCGATGATTTTCGCTTTGGCGCTAAGCGGGCTGGGGACTACACCATGCTTGATGCAGCCGGTCAGCGCATAGGCTTTGATGTGGCCCGGATGAACAGCTACGAAGTGCATGGCCTTAGAGTTTCAAGCTCAGCCGTCAGACAAGCCCTAGGCCGGGGTGACATGAACGGTGTAGCACGCCTTTTGGGACGACCCTACAGCATCAGCGGACATGTCGTGCACGGCCGAAAGTTGGGGCGTGGCTTGGGCGCGTCAATTGAAGGCGCTGAGGACGGCTTTAGAACCCTCAATTTGCGTTTTAGTCACTGGCAACCCGCAGCCAGCGGCATTTTCAACGTGGAAGTCCATGGCTTAAGTCCACAGCCTCTGCCAGGCGTAGCCAACTTGGGCATCCGTCCGTCTTTAGACCCTAACGATGTCAATGCTGGCCGGGTTCTCTTAGAAACCCATTGCTTAGACTGGCCCACTCCACTGGGGCTCGAAGGGGGCTACAGTAAAATCATCCGAGTTGACTTGCTGCACAAACTACACGACGAACTCAAGTACGACAGCTTGGAAGCCCTGACCATGGGTATTGCAAAGGACTGTGACGAAGCACGTGCATTTTTCGCCGCCAGGTACAAGGCTTAAAAGGCCTCCCAAAACAATGACGCTTTGAACAATGTCTGAACCAAAAACAAATTACCGCGCCACCTTGAACATGCCCGACACCGCTTTTGCGATGCGCGGCGATTTACCCAAGCGTGAGCCAGCCTGGGCCAAAGCTTGGAGCGACCAAGGTCTTTATAAAAAACTGCGAGTGGCCCGTCATGGTGCGCCCTTGTTTGTGCTCCACGATGGCCCACCCTACGCCAATGGCAATTTGCACATTGGGCATGCGCTGAACAAAGTGCTGAAAGACATGATTGTCAAGTCCAAGCAACTCGCAGGCTTTGACGCGCAATACATTCCAGGCTGGGACTGCCACGGCCTACCCATTGAAAACGCCATTGAAAAACTGCATGGCCGCAAACTCACTCGCGACGACATGCAGGCCAAGAGTCGGGCATTTGCCACCGAGCAAATTGACCAACAACGCGAAGACTTTAAACGCTTAGGCGTCTTGGGCGATTGGGAACGTCCCTATCGCACCATGGACTTCGCCAACGAAGCGGGCGAAATTCGCGCCTTCAAACGCGTCATTGAACGCGGCTTTGTTTACCGCGGACTCAAGCCTGTTTACTGGTGCTTCGATTGCGGCTCTTCTTTGGCTGAATTTGAAATTGAATATGCTGACAAAAAAAGCGACACATTGGATGTGGCTTTTGAAGCGGCTGACAACACTGCTTTGGCCAAGGCTTTTGGCCTAGAAGCATTGCCTGAACAACCCAAACCAGCCTATGCCATCATCTGGACCACCACCGCTTGGACTTTGCCTGCCAACCAAGCTTTGAATGTGAACTCCGAATTGGTTTATGCCTTGGTGAACACTGAAAAAGGCCTGTTGGTATTGGCCGAATCTTTGGTGGAAAAATGTTTAGAGCGCTACAAATTGGGAGGTCAAGTGGTGGCCACCACCACTGGTCAACAATTGGGCGGCTTGAATTTCAAACACCCTTTGTATGACGTTCATGAAGGCTACAAACGGTTTTCACCAGTTTATGTGGCCGACTATGTGAGCGCTCAAGATGGCACGGGCATCGTTCACTCCTCCCCCGCTTACGGCGTCGACGACTTCAACTCTTGCGTGGCCAATGGCTTGGCCTATGACGACATCTTGAACCCCGTCCAA
>CAXNGF010000063.1:0-8880 GCA_964201905.1 Limnohabitans sp.
TGTCAAACGTGCGGTTAACCAAACAGTAAGGATTTTGAACGCTCGTAATACGGGGCAAGCCATGCTGCTCGGCCAATCGAACGAACTCATGGATCCCGTAAGGCGTTTCATTCGAAAGACCAATGTGACGAACTTTGCCCGCTTTGACCAATTTGGCCATCGCCTCTAGTTGCTCGTGAATGGAGGTTTCAATGGCAGCTTGTCTGACATCAAAGTACATGGTGCCGAAAGCAGGCACGTGCCGTTCAGGCCAATGAATTTGATACAGATCGATCACATCTGTTTGCAACCGTTTGAGGCTGGCGTCGCATGAGTTCAAGATATCTTGCGCGGTCATGCCAGTGCCTTCGCGAATCCAAGGCATGCCCCTGGAAGGGCCTGCCAACTTGCTCGCCAGCACCACTTTTTGACGTGCGCCAGGGTGCTTGGCAAACCAATGACCCAAAATGCTTTCAGTCGAGCCAAAGGTCTCGGCTTTGGCTGGTACAGAATACATTTCTGCAGTGTCCACAAAGTTAACACCCAAGTCCAAAGACCGATCCAAAATGGCGTGGGCTTCGGCTTGTGCCACCTGCTCACCAAAGGTCATGGTGCCTAAACAGACGGGCGTGACATGAAGGTCAGTGGTGCCGAGTTTGATTTTTTTCATCTTGATTTGAAACTGCTGGTAAAAAACGAATTAGTTCAGAGTGTAAAACCTATTTCACAAATTGGTATTTTGGCGCGCCCGTTCCTCTTCTTGTAATCGCAAGAACCGACGCTGAACCTTGCCAGTAGTGGTCATGGGCAATTGTTCTATGAACTCGATTTCTTTGGGGTATTCATAAGGCGCCAACAATGCCCGCACGTGCCGCTGCAAATCTTCAATTACGCGCGCTTCAAAATCTTGAACATTTTGGACCAACGCCCTTTGTGACACATATTCTGGAGACAAAACCACATAGGCTTTAACCACAGCACCTCGACTGTCATCCGGTTTGGGCACGACGGCCGCATTCACCACAGCAGGATGCTTGACCAAACAATTTTCAATTTCACCGGGTCCAATGCGATAGCCTGCTGCCTTGAACATGTCATCGGTTCGACCTTGGTACCAAAGATAACCGTCTTCATCTTCAACGGCAACATCGCCAGTTCGGCACCAATGGCCTGTGTATTTGGCTTGCGTGGCAGAAGGATTTTTCCAATAGCCTAGAAAGAAAACAGGGTCGGGCTGGCCATGTCGATCGAAGCGGTTCACGACCACCTCGCCTGCTTCACCTGGTTTGCAAATTTCGCCTAATTCATTGATCACGGCCACTTGATGGCCAGGATAAGCACGCCCCATGCTGCCTGCCCTGGAAGGCCAAAAAACTTGGCAATTGCCCACCACGTAATTAATTTCAGTTTGGCCAAACATCTCGTTCACCACCACGCCCAATTCGTCTCGGCAATAAGCAAAAACAGCATCGCCCACAGCCTCCCCCGCACTCATCAGGCCCTGCAACGCAATTTTGTAATGCTGACGTGGATGAGCCTGGGCTTTCATCATGGCTTTCAACGCAGTGGGAAATAAAAAACTGTGCGTGATGACGTGAGTGTGCAGAATTTCAAAAGCAAGTTCAGGACTGAAGCGACCTTTGAAAGCCACAATCGGACGCCCAAAATAAAGCGAGGGCAACAACGCATCCATCAAGCCCCCAGTCCAAGCCCAATCGGCGGGCGACCAAAAAATAGAATGTGACCCAGTTGGCAAGGAAGACTTCGAAGGCATCCAGCTTGACGATGTATTTGGCTCAAAGCCAAACCAATTTTGGCTGCAAACGAAACCCGTTAAATTGCCAATCAAGGCTCTGTGCGGAATAAGTGCCCCCTTTGGGTTGCCCGTGGTGCCACTGGTGTAAATCAAGATGGCAGGATCGTCAGCTTTGGTTTTAACGGACTTGAATTGATTGGGGACCGACCACTTGGTTTTGGGGGCGCTCAATGCCTTTGGAACATTCAAAACTGTTTTCAAACCCGAGCACTCTAGTTTCAAGGCCGTCAAGATAGGGTGTGAAACTTCATCGCACAGCGCCACAGCAGCTGCGCTGTCGTTCACCCGAAACGCCAAAGCTTCTGGCCCAAACAACATGGACAATGGCATGGCCACGGCACCCATTTGCAAAACTGCCATGTAGGCGGCGGCCGTCTCAAACCTCTGCGGCATCACGATGGCTACGCGATCCCCCTTTTGAAGACCCAAGGCCACAAGTTGTGTACTAAGTCGATTGGCTGCCGTTTGCAACTGCGCAAAAGTCCAAGTGAGGGGCGGCAAACCGCCTGTCTGATGCTCCAAAATAGCAATGGCATCTTGGTGATGGGGTGAGCGGGCCCAGCGCTTGCAACAAACCTCAGCCATGTTGAAAACTTCAGGTACTTGCCAAGCAAATTGGCGATGAACCGTCTCGTAAGCGTCGTTCGGGTGACTGACACGCATTCCCTGTCTCCTTATGATCTTGCAGTATGTACCAAGTTAAACGCCACTCTACTAGCCATTTCGTCCCATTGCGAGGGCACCAATACCATGTCCGAGAGTGGGGCAACCCCCAATCGAGCTTACCGCCATTGGTCTTGGCGCATGGATGGATGGATGTTGCAGCTTCTTGGCAATTTATGGTGGATTCGCTTACCGACCAATTTTTCCAGCAACGACGTATTCTGGCGGCTGACTGGCGTGGCTATGGCCTCACCCAAGGCATGGCCACCGACAGTTTCTGGTTGCCCGACTACTTGGGCGATTTAGACGCTCTGCTGCTTCAAGTTTGTCCCGGCCAAAGCATCGATTTGGTGGGCCACAGCATGGGCGGTAATGTGGTCATGATGTATGCAGGCGCACGTCCAGACCGCATTCGGAGACTGATCAATTTAGAGGGTTTTGGCATGTCTGTCACCCGCCCCTCCCAAGCCCCAGGCCGATTGAGCCAATGGTTGGACGAGCTTCAAGCCTTTGAAAAAGGCGAATTGGACCTCAAGGCCTACCCTGACGCAGCCGCTGTGGCCCAAAGACTGATGAAAACCAATCAACGTTTGTCACAGGACAAAGCAGACTGGCTGGCACTGCATTGGGCCCAAGAAGATGCGCAAGGGCAATGGCACATTTTGGGCGATGCCGCCCACAAAGTGATCAACCCATACCTTTACCGCGTCGATGAAGTGCTTGAAATTTACAAACGAATCACAGCACCGACATTGGTCGTCGAGGCCGCTGACGATTCCTTGCGCCAATGGTGGAAAGGCAAATTCACATTAGAAGAGTTCCATGAGCGCCTGAAATCGGTGGCCAATTTGAAAATAGCCACCCTGCAAGATGCCGGCCACATGCTCCACCACGACCAAGCAGAAGCCTTAGCCCAACTTCTAGAGGACTTTTTGGTCTGATTAACATCAGAACTGGGCTCTAAGCATGAGAAAATGCCATCTTTAATAGATTCGGACACTTCTCTCATGGACGCAGAACACATCAATCAAATTGGCGCGAAATTGGTCGACCTGGCCGCACGCACCGAATATTTACGGAGGTATCTTTGACTACGATGCCAAATCCGAACGCCTGAGAACCGTTAACGCATCACTCGAAGATCCCACGGTCTGGAACGACCCCAAAAAAGCCCAAGAATTAGGAAAAGAGAAAAAAGCCTTAGACGGCGTGGTTGTCACACTGAACACCCTGACTTCCGAACTCTCCGACAACAGTGAACTTTTTGACATGAGCAAAGAGGAAGGCGACGACGCCGGTTTGCTCACCATTGAAGTCGAAGGCAACAAGCTGTCTGCCATTGTGGAGCAGCTTGAATTCAGGCGCATGTTCAACAATGAAGCCGATTCATGCAACGCATTCGTCGACATACAAGCGGGTGCCGGTGGCACCGAAGCTTGCGATTGGGCTAGCATGCTGATGCGTCAATACTTGAAATATGCTGAACGCAAAGGTTTCAAAGTCACCATAGAAGATGAGTCAGCAGGCGACGTCGCGGGCATTAAAGGCGCCACACTCAAATTTGAAGGTGATTACGCATTTGGTTTGATGCGCACCGAGACCGGCGTGCACCGATTGGTTCGAAAATCACCTTTTGACTCCTCGGGTGGTCGACACACCAGCTTCGCCAGTATTTTTGTTTACCCCGAAGTGGATGACTCAATTGAGATTGACATTAACCCTGCTGACGTTCGTACCGACACCTTTCGTGCAAGTGGTGCTGGCGGTCAGCACATTAACAAAACTGACTCTGCGGTTCGTTTGACACACATGCCCACAGGCATTGTGGTGCAATGCCAAGACGGTCGCAGCCAGCACAGCAACCGCGACGTCGCATGGAAACGACTGCGCTCGCGTTTGTACGACTTCGAAATGCGCAAACGCATGGAAGCTCAACAAAAACTGGAGGACACCAAAACCGATGTCGGTTGGGGTCACCAAATTCGCAGTTACGTGCTTGACCAAAGCCGTATCAAAGATTTACGCACCAACGTTGAAACCTCAAATACTCAAAAAGTATTGGACGGCGACTTGGATGCTTTCATTGAAGCCTCGCTTAAACAAGGTGTTTGAAAGCACTGGCCTTACCAGCGCTTCAAACCAACCCATGGAGATTTTTTGTCATGCTTGAAGAACTTTCAAAAGCGATACACCGTGTTGAATACACCGCGCCTGCATTTTGGATCGATACCGTTGATCTCACCTTTGACTTAGATCCTGTCAAAACGCGCGTCCTCAACAAGATGCGCATGCGCCGCAACCCCGACTTAGCGTCACAAGCATTGCGTTTGGATGGCGAAGATTTGAATTTGGCTCGCGTGATGGTCAATGGCGGTGGCACTTCGTTTAAATTGGAAGGTAAGCAACTGGTCCTTGAAAATTTACCCGAAGGCAATGAAGCCTTTGATTTGGAAATTTTCACCACATGCAACCCTTCCAAAAACACTCAACTGTCTGGCTTGTACGTCAGCAACGACTCCTTCTTCACACAATGTGAAGCGGAAGGCTTTCGGCGAATCACTTATTTCCTAGACCGACCCGATGTGATGGCCAGCTACACAGTGACTTTGCGTGCCGATGCGCAGCAATATCCCGTGCTGCTGTCGAATGGTAATTTAATGGAACAAGGTCGATTGGAAGAAGGTCGCCACTTCGCCAAATGGACCGACCCGCACAAAAAACCCTGCTACTTGTTTGCTTTGGTGGCTGGCAAACTGGTGGCACGTGAGCAGCGCATTGTTTCACGCTCAGGCAAGGAACATTTGTTGCAAGTTTTTGTTCGTCCAGGCGATTTGGACAAAACCGAACACGCCATGAACTCCCTGATGGCCAGCGTGGCTTGGGATGAAGCCCGTTTTGGTCTTGCGCTGGATCTGGAAAGATTCATGATTGTGGCCACCAGCGACTTCAACATGGGCGCCATGGAAAACAAGGGCTTGAATATTTTCAATACGAAATATGTGCTTGCCAACCCCGCCACAGCCACAGACACTGACTATGCCAACATTGAGAGCGTCGTTGGCCATGAGTATTTTCACAACTGGACAGGCAACCGAATCACCTGCCAAGATTGGTTCCAGCTTTCCCTCAAAGAAGGCTTGACCGTTTTCCGCGACCAAGAATTCAGCCAAGATATGGCTGGCATTCAGAGTGCTCGCGCCGTCAAGCGGATTGAAGATGTTCGTGTGCTGCGAACCGTTCAATTCCCTGAAGATGCAGGCCCCATGGCGCATCCAGTTCGGCCTGACAGCTATGTTGAAATCAACAACTTCTACACCGTCACCATTTACGAAAAAGGCGCTGAAGTCGTGCGCATGATGCAAACTTTGGTCAGTGCAGTTGGCGATGAAGAAGGCAAGCTCGGCTTTGCAAAAGGCATGAAGCTTTACTTTAAACGGCATGATGGCCAAGCAGTAACATGCGACGACTTTGCCCAAGCCATTGCTGACGCCAACCCCCATTCTCCTTTGGCTCAGCTCCTCCCGCAATTCAAACGCTGGTACAGCCAAGCTGGTACCCCTAGGGTACTGGCAGAAGGTGTTTTTAACAGTGACGCCAACACCTTCACGCTCAACCTGTCGCAGTCATGTGCTGGCACGGCTGACCAAGCTCACAAAGAGCCTTTTGTCATTCCGGTTTCTGTCGGTCTCCTTGATGCATCCGGCAATCCCATGGCTGTGCAATTGCAAGGTGATCCTCAAACTCAAGCGCCTCTGTTCAGCAAAACTTTGGTTTTGAGTGAGACAACCCAATCCTTTGTGTTTGAGAACATGGCTTGTGCACCCACGCCCTCGGTCTTGCGAAACTTCAGTGCGCCTGTCAATCTAGATTGCGCACTCACAGAAGAACAATGGTTGACCTTGTTAGCCCACGACACAGATGCATTCAACCGATGGGAAGCTGGCCAACGACTGGCTGTGCAAGCTGCTTTGCGTTTCATTCGAGGCAATCACAATCCAAAAACAGAAACTGTTTTAGGGAACGACTATCTTCAAGCCATGCGCTTGGTTTTAAACCATCCAGATTTAGATTCTGCTTTCAAAGAGTTGGTGCTCACCCTGCCCTCAGAAACCTATATTTCCGAGCAACTTGATTCTGTAGATCCGCAACAAGTGCATGCTGTTAGAGAAGCCATGAAACGCCAACTGGCTCAATCTTTGCAGGCAGAGTGGCAGTCTTGCTATGAGCAAAACCGAGTCACAGGCGCATACTCACCAGACGCTACCTCAAGCGCAAAGCGCGCCTTGTCGGGCATGGCATTGAGCATGTTGTGTCTAGCAGCGACTCACGAAGGCAGCACCATTTGGCCTGCTAAAGCATTGCAAGCATTTAAAGATGCGCACAACATGACCGATCGCTCCAATGCCCTCATTGCATTGGTGGGCAGCGGGCATGAATTGGCCACTCAAGCGCTGGCTCACTTTCATGCCTTGTTCAAAAATGAAGCCTTGGTGATTGACAAGTGGTTTGCATTGCAAGCCAGCGCGCCAGATCGAGATGGCCACGTTTTGCCCATCGTGCGTCAACTCATGCAACACCCCGACTTCAACTTGCGCAATCCCAATCGTGCACGGAGTTTGATCTTCAGCTATTGCAGTGCCAATCCAGGTGGCTTCCATAGAAGCGATGCCGCAGGCTATGTTTACTGGAGTGAGCGCGTGATAGAACTTGACGCTATCAACCCTCAAGTTGCAGCTCGCTTAGCGCGTGCATTAGATCGCTGGAAAAAATTGGCGGAGCCTTATCGCCAAGCCGCAAAAACAGCCATTCAACGTGTTGCGGCCAAATCAGATCTCAGCAGTGACGTGCGTGAAGTTGTCTCGCGCGCCTTGGCCGAATAATCCTGGAGAAAAAAATGACCCAGAAAATATCACTGTCACGTTATTTGGTGGAACAGCAACGAAGCAAGGGACACATTCCTTCTCAACTCCGCCTGCTACTGGAAGTCGTGGCACGTGCTTGCAAAAGCATCAGCCATGCTGTGAACAAAGGTGCTTTGGGTGGCGTTTTAGGCAGTGCAGAGATTGAGAATGTCCAAGGTGAAATTCAGAAAAAATTGGACATCATTGCCAATGATGTCTTGATTGAAGCCAATGAATGGGGCGGACACTTGGCGGCCATGGCCTCAGAAGAAATGGAATCCATACATTTGGTGCCCAACCGCTATCCTCAAGGCGAATACCTTTTACTGTTCGACCCACTAGACGGCTCTAGCAACATTGATGTCAATGTCAGCATTGGCACCATCTTCAGCGTGCTTCAAAAACCTGAAGATAATGAGTCAGTCAGCGAAAAAGAGTTTCTTCAATCGGGTAGCAAGCAAGTTGCAGCCGGCTATTGTGTTTATGGTCCACAAACCACATTGGTTCTCACTGTGGGCGATGGCGTGGTCATGTTTACATTAGATCGCGAGCAGGGGTCATTCGTACTGACACATGAGAACGTCAAAGTACCCGAAGACACCAAAGAGTTTGCCATTAACATGAGCAACATGAGACATTGGGATGCGCCAGTGAAGCGCTATGTTGATGAATGCCTGCAGGGCAAAGACGGTGTTCGAGGCAAAGATTTCAACATGCGATGGATTGCCAGCATGGTGGCCGATGTTCACCGCATCCTCACTCGGGGTGGTGTTTTCATGTACCCCTGGGACAAGAGAGAACCACACAAAGCAGGCAAGTTGCGTTTGATGTACGAAGCCAACCCCATGAGCTGGCTAATTGAGCAAGCGGGTGGCGCATCCACCAATGGCCGAGAAAGAATATTGGACATCCAACCTCAACAACTGCACGAACGTGTGAGTGTGATTTTGGGTTCTAAAAATGAAGTGCAACGCGTCACGCGTTATCACCTCGAGGCATGAAGTTAGCTGACTCCGCAAAGCAGATTCGGTGCCTTGCTTTTACATTGATGACGGCACTGCTGCCAATGGCATGTCTGGCAGAGTCACAAGTCAGGTCGGTCACACAATTTGATGTTTCCCGGTACATGGGAACATGGTATGAAATTGCCAAGCTTCCAAATTGGTTTCAGCGCAAATGTGTGCAAGGCACTCAGGCTCGTTACAAAATCTTGGGGCCCACACAAATCGAAGTCAATAACAAGTGCACCACCGCCTCAGGCGAAGAGATTCAAGCTGTTGGGCTTGCAAGGCCCAATGGCAGCGGACGCCCTGCACAACTCGAAGTCCGCTTTGCGCCTGAATGGACAGCTTGGCTACCCTTGGTTTGGGGTGCTTATTGGGTTTTGGATTTGGACTCAGACTACCAACTTGCCGCCGTAGGTGATCCCTCTAAGTCCTACCTTTGGATTTTATCTAGAACACCGAATGTATCTGCTGAGCGATACGAGGCTATCTTGCAGCGCTTGAACGTGATGGGTTT
>CAXNGF010000064.1:0-8729 GCA_964201905.1 Limnohabitans sp.
AATGGCTCATGCACCGCTGATTGCATGCTTCCAATTTCAGTTTGCTTGCACACCTGCTTTGATCAGCAAGCCACCCAAGGTGTCGATTTCATTTTTCAAATGCGCCCTCAGTGCTGCTGGCGTAGCCTGTTCAATGCTTCCGGCTGAGACACCCATGCCATCTAAACGTTTGATGACATCCGGATCGGTGACAGACTTTTGCAAAGCTGAAGTCAGTTTTTCCAGAACGGGTTTGGGCGTTCCTTTGGGTGCATAAAGGCCAAAGGAAATGTTGATCTCAAAGCCCTTCACGCCAGCTTCTGCAATAGCCGGTGTCTCGGGTAAGGAGGGCAATCTGTTTTTGCCAGCCGCCGCATAAGCTTTGATTTTGCCGCTCTTCACTGATGGCACGGTACCCGATGTTTGATCGCACAAAATATCAACCTGGCCACCCATTAAGTCGGTCAGTGCGGGGCCCGTGCCTTTGTAGGGAATCTCATTCAGTTGAACGCCTAGAACATTCATCATCATCAAGCCGCAAAGGTGTGAGGCTGACCCCACGCCAGCATGGGCCAAACTGACTTTTTTCTGATTTGCTTTGAGGTAAGCCACAAATTCATTCAAGTCTTTAGGTTGAAATTCGGTGCGCGCAACAATCACCATGGGACCGCTGGTGGCCGATCCAATGGGCTCAAAATCGTCCACAGGGTGGTAGCTCAAATTTTTGTACATGGCCATGTTGGTGGCATGGCTGACGTGAATCATGAGAAGGGTGTAGCCGTCTGGCTTGGACCTTGCCACCTTGGCGGTGCCAATCGCACCCGATGCACCTGCCGTGTTGTCCACCACAATTTGTTGGCCCAAGATCTTTTGCATCGAGCCTGCAAACAAGCGCGTAATGGTGTCACCAGGGCCGCCAGGGGCATAAGGCATCATCATGGTTATGGGCTTGTTGGGATAGTCCTGCGCGAAGGCATGTCCAAACCAGGAACTTCCCAAGAGGCACAGGCCTATAACAAGGGCTCTGCGAATGTGTGTGTTAATTTTCATGGCTTTTGTCTCTCTTTGAGTTTTTGAACTGAACGTTTGAATGTCAATCAAGCTAGCAAGCTTTTTCTAATTTCTGAGGGCTCTAATACTTCCAATGGAAATGCGCCACCGCCAGGAATGCCCACTTGAGTGGCATTCAAAAGCATAGACACCATGACGTAAGTGCCTGACAAAACAGTGAGGTCTATGACAGCCTGTTCACCCATTTTGTTCACGGCTTCTTGCCAAAGTGCATCGGGCACTCTGTGATTCAAACTGAGTTGAACGCAGTAGTCATAAACCAAGCGCTCATCTTCTGCCATGGAGGTAGGTCTTTTGCAGGCTTGCAAGTCTTTCATGACTGCATCGGACAAGCCTGCTTTTCTGGCAATGGTTTCATGGGCCCACCATTCATATTGCGCATTTGAAATGCGGGCTTGAATGAGTATGGCAAATTCATTCAGTCGCTTGTTTACCGAGGTGCGAAACCTCAGGTAATCTAAGAAATCAAAGCACTTCCTGGCCATTTCGGGGCTGCGCAACAAGGCGTTGTAGGGCCCGCCCAAAGCGGCACTAGACACTTTTAGTATGTCATCTGCCAAGGGCTTCACGGAAGCGGGCAGGTCGTTGTAAGAGATTTGAGGAAGTCGTTCGTTCATGCCCCATTTTAGGCGCCCGCTAACTGGGCAGTAGGAGGACAAACCCGAATTTTAAAGGGGTCAACCAATTGGAAATTAATCATTGCGCAGTTTGTGACTGCATCAAATCATTCAACAGATGCAGTCCGTTTTGCGGCTTATATTCTCCAGCCTCTGCTCTTTTAATCAGTGCCACCATGCGTGAATTGATGGCTGCTTTTTGGCCAAGTGAGTGTGCTAAGTTGATAACGGCGCCGTTGATGTAATCGACTTCTGTTTTTCGTTGCATTTGCAAGTCTTCCCACATCGAAGATCTGGCGTTCTCATCTATCTTAAGCATACTTCCAGCTAATAGTTTGAATATGAAGTTAGGTGTTCTCAAAAGTATAGGTAGCAAGGCAGGGGGTGCCTTGGCTATTTTTGCAGGCTGAATGCCAGCCGATTTTAAAATGTGAATGGTTTCTTCAATCAATAAAGCCAAACTTTGTCGGTAGGCTAGATCAGAAAGCTGAGCCCTCAACGGCAGGCCAGACAAGGCGTTGACTGAGTTGTTCAAATTCAAAATGAGTTTGCCCCATTGAATCTCTTCAAAGTGTGTGCGAGGCTGAATAGGCAATCCACATGCTTTGAACAGGGGCAGCCAAGCTGTGAGGCAGGGGTGATCCTCTGCGCAAAGTTGCCCTTCAGTGGCGCAGTGGAGTCGACCTTCAGGCAGTGTCACAACATTGAAGGGGACCATGCCGCTGATGACGGTCATGTCGGGCAATTGTTGTTTCAGAACCTTGGTATTGCTCACACCATTTTGAAAACTGAGAACCAAGGCAGTGGGTTTTGCATATTGCAATATTTGTTTGGCAGCTTCTGGGGTGTCTGCACTTTTCACGGTGACCAGTATTAAATCTGCAGTCTTCAATACTTCGGGATGGGTAACGAAGCTAATGGCAGAGGGATAGATTAACAAGATTCTTTGATTCAAATCTGAAATACTCAATCCATTGTGCCTAACTCTTTCCGCAACGCTGGGACGTCCTAAAAAAGTAAGCTGGGCTTCAGTGGTGTTAAGCCATGCACCGATGTAGCAGCCAATTGCGCCCGCACCCAAAACGACAATGTGAGGTGACTTTAAATTGCCGGCTTGGCGATGGGTGTTGATTGAAGTTGCCATTAGCATTGCGATTAGGTTTTGCCAGTTGGCTTTGCTTCAAATCCAAAGCAAGGACGACCATCTGAATTCATCACCTGAATGCTGGGCAAAATTTGAGATTTGAAGCCGAGCAACTTGCACGAGTAGGGCATTTTGGGGTCCCAACTCGTGGCAAAGTGCTTGCACTGCCAGCAATTCACTTGAGTTGACGGAGGTGGAGATGTTGCCACTGGATTTCTCCATTCATTTGTTCTGTCGCATCATAAAGAAAAAACAATGCTGATGGTGATACATGCCCTTAACGGAGTGACATGAACTGCAGGGTTATTAGGATTCTATTCGTATCTTTTTTAAAAGGACGAAAGATGAGCCCCATTCAAGTATCCCAAGAAATAGACCCCCGTATCAATACCACTTGGGGGGCCTACGAAAGCGGATTAAAGACCCACAGCGTTAAATCGCAGGCACATTTTTATCCTGGCACTCAACACGGTTTTCACAACAATTCAACACCTAGGTTCAATCAGGCTGCCGCAGATTTGTCTTGGAGTCGCACGCTTGAGTTGTTCAATCGAACTTTGAAATCTTAAGCCTTTGGAAATTGAACAAGTTGGGTTTAATCAAGAGTCGCTGGTTTGAGGCAAAATCGTACTTTTGAAATTTCACTGAGAACCGCATGCAACCCTTTCACTTGGCATTTCCCGTTACATCTTTGGCCAAAGCCAGGGCGTTTTATGGCGATCTTTTGGGCTGTCCAGAAGGCCGTTCTAGCGAAGACTGGATAGACTTCAATTTTCACGGCCACCAAATTGTGGCTCACCTCAGTCCTTCAGAAGCGGGCCATCACAACACCAGCGCAGTGGATGGCGACAATGTGCCAGTGCGCCACTTTGGCCTCGTCATGGAAATGGGGCAGTGGGAAGTACTGGCAGACAAGTTGAAAAAAGCCGATGTCAAATTTGTCATCGAACCCCACATTCGCTTTAAAGGACAAGTGGGTGAACAAGCCACCATGTTCTTCTTAGACCCCTGTGGCAATGCAGTGGAGTTCAAAGCATTTGCCAACCCAGCCAGTTTGTTTGCCAAATAAGCCTGTGCTGACATGTCACTTAAATTATTTCATTTGAATTTGATGATACGGATTGATCGATGAAATTTAAAATGGCAGAAAAATCGCTCTTTGCGATTTTATTGCGATCGCCATGGTGGTTGAGTTTTTTGATTGCAGCAGTGATGATGCTGTTGGCACGCGTATTCTTACCTGAGGCCTTTCGGGCTGTGGGCATGCTTAGCGCTGTGCCATTCTGCATACTGGGCTTCATTGCCGCTTGGCGGCAGCGCGACAAGCCCTCGCCTGAACGCGTTAATCTGGCCTTGACCAATTTGGCCAACATGTCATGGAAACAATTCTTGCCGCTCATGGAGCAAGCCTTTGTTCAGCAGGGCTTTAGCGTTTTACAATTGAATTCGAGTGCGGCAGACTTGCAGTTGGAAAAATCAGGCAAGATCACCTTGGTCAGTTGCAAGCGCTGGAAGGCTGCCACTTTGGGGGTCGAAGTTTTGCGTGATTTGAAGGCCTTGCAAGTTTCGCAAGATGCAGCCTATGCGGCTTGTATTAGCCTTAGCTTGCCCACCGGCGTTGCACTTAAATTTGCAAACGCCAACGCAGTCCAATTGATCTGCCAAGACGAATTGGCCTCGCTTTGTTTAAAAGTGATGAAGGATTAAAGGGAAACCTTTGAACCTCTAACTCTTTACCCCTCTAATGCCTGCATGATGTATGCAATGCAATCGTTGGTTTTGGGCGCGTCAATCCATCGCATGACACAAACCAATTCGAGCTGTGGATCTACCCATGTGATGGAAGAGCCGGCACCAATGGCAAACCATGAACTGCGAGGTGCGTCTTTGAACAAAGCCCCACCGTTGTTCAGCCAAATAAGATAGCCGTAGTAGGCTACGATATCGCAGGGTTGCTGCATCATTTGCAGCCACTTGGCTGACAAAATTTGCTGGCCTTTGTAGTTGCCGTTGCCCATGAGCATCAAGCCAATGAGGGCTTGGTCCATGGCAGAAATAGAAACGCCACCACCCCAATGGCTACCGCCTGGAACCGACATCATGCGTTGGCCATTGACATGTGTCCAACATTGTTCGTAGCCCACCCACTGAAACTCATCAGAACAACCCAAAGGTGTGCGGAAAAATTCTTCAAAGACTTCGGGTAGGGGCCGCTTGAACAAATGCAACAAGGCCAAAGAGAGTTGGTTAATTCTGACGTCGTTGTACTCAAACCGAGAGCCTGGCTCGCACAGTGGCCGAGGGTCGCCCTTTTTGCCATCGGCTTTACCTGTTTGGTAAGTTAACCAGCGGTAACGGTCCACCTGCTCTGGAATGCCAAAGCAGGTGCCTTCCCACTCGCTGGTTTGCTGCAACAGGTGGTGCCAAGTGATGCGCGATAAGCGCTCGCCCTCAAAGCCAATGCCAGGGCATTGTCGGACCACAGGTGCATGCACATCTTGGATCAAACCTTTGTCAAAGGCCAGGCCAGCCAACAAAGCCAAATAGGTTTTGGCCACGCTGAAAGTGAGGTCGGCTTTGTGGGGCTCGCCCCATTTTGCGAGCAATTGGTGCTTGTGAAAAAGAACTCCGGATACAGGCCCACGCCCATGAACCGGGCCATACAAGCGGTTGTATGGCGGCGCATCTAACTCATGAATACCCCAAGGGGGCGAGGTGTCACGAGACCATGGCGTCTCGCACTTTTCAATAAATTGGACAGCCGCCTGAAGTGCGGGCGACATGCCTAATGTGCTTGTCATGGCCTGTTTAGAAAAATAAGAAGTAGCCGTTGACCGTGCTCACAAAACCCAACGCGCCTAACACCGTGCCAGCCCAATACAAAACAGGCATAGAAGCAACGATTGAAACTGAAAGTAAAACGATCGCAATTTGCAAAGCACCTTCAGCGTAATCAAACCATGGGTCTTGGTGCATGGCGTGATCGCGAGTGGCTTCGTGGGCTTTGGCCCGGGCCATCAATTCCTTTTTGCCTTCTTTGTTTTCTGGCTCGGATTCATATCGATCGGCTGTTTTTTTGTAATCTTCTATTTTCTTTTCAAACATTGCTTTGGCGGTGGGGTTCATGTTGGGCTCTCGCGCCAGTTGCAACTCTAGATCAGCAGCAGCTAGTTTGAAAGATGTTTGCCGAATGTTTTTGGCTTGGTAGAAAGCATAGGCATTGGCTGCCAAGATGTTTTCTTGGGTGGCTTCTTTCATGGCGTTGGAGCCGCCTAAGCTGGCAATGGCCAAGACCATGGCCAAGATGGAAATGGTGAGGGCAGAGCGATTTTGACTTTTGTCGCCATGGGCTTTTTGTTCCATGAGTTCAGCGGTATCTTGAGCTTCCATGATGATCCTGTATTTTTTAGATTGATTTGTGATCTTATGCAGCAGATTGGCACACATCTACCCATTGGCCATGCGTGTTTTTAACATAAGTTCAAGACTGATTTGCACAGCACTCTTGGCAGAGCCTTAAGATGTCAGACTGCGGTGCGTTGCACTTCTCAATTAATTTATTTGACACTCAATTAAAATGTATTACGAACCTGGCATTACCCCTCACGGCTTACCCTATGACCCCTTTAAGTCTTGTGTCATACCTAGGCCTATTGGATGGATTTCCACGGTGAACCGCGAAGGCCGCCACAATTTGGCCCCTTACAGCCAGTTTCAAAACATCACCTTTAACCCACCCATTGTGATGTTCTCGGCCAACCAAACCACACAAGGCGTTCGCAAAGACTCTGTTCGCAATGCAGAAGATACAGGCGAGTTTGTGTGGAACATGGCCACTTACGACTTAAGGCATGCCGTTAACCTCACGGCTGAAGAGTTGCCGCATGGCGTTGACGAATTTGAGCATGCGAAGCTGCAAAAACTACCATCCCGCAAGGTCAAGCCCATGCGAGTGGCGGGGTCGCCCATTCAGTTTGAATGCGTGTATTTGAATACCTTGCGGTTTCCGGGTGAGCCGCCATTTGGCACCGCCGATGTGGTGTTTGGCAAGGTGGTTGCCATTCACATTGACGATGAAATGATCGATGGCAAGGGCATGCTCGATGTGCTCAAAATGAAACCACTAGCCCGCATGGGCTACTACGACTACACCTATGTAGACAATAAGATTGAAATGATCATTGGCGGCGACAACAAGGCGCTTTTGGCTGGCTTGGAAGGCTCACCTGACAAAGCCAAGTCTGCTTTGGACTTATGAGTGAACCTCAGGCCGCGTTACCACCTGCTTTTCAAAAGCTGGCCATTTCCAATTTAATGGCGCAATCGGCCGAGCAACTGACCTTGGCGGCAGTGCCTATCGTGGCCGTTTTGATGCTTGAAGCTGGCCCGGGGCAAATTGGTGTGATTGCTGCCGTTCAGTCTTTGCCTTTTTTATTGTTGTCCATCCCTTTGGGCTTGTTGGCCGATCGCATGTCTCGGAAAAAACTCATGCTTTTGTCAGAGATCTTGCGCGTGTTTGCCTTGATGGTTCTGATTGCAGCCCTGTTGGCCGGTCAAATCAGTGTTACTTTGTTGGCGGTGGTCGGGTTTTTTGCAGCGGTTGGTACGGTGGGTTTCAGCGTCAGCGCGCCATCCCTGGTGCCCGCTTTGGTCACCCGTGACAATTTGGCAAAGGCCAATGGGCGTTTGGAATTGGCCAGAAGCATGGCCTTTGCAGGTGGGCCCGCACTGGCTGGCGCCTTAATTGCCTGGATGGGTGCCTCGACCTCTTTTGTCTTGTCTTTAATGCTGTCTTTGGCTGCAGTTGGTTTCTTGAATCAAATTCACGAGCCTGCCAGAGCCGCCGTACCCGCTAGGCACCCCTGGCTGGAGCTCAAGGATGGAGCTCATTTTGTCTGGAACAGCAACTTGCTCAGACCCATTTTGTTCACCTCGGTGGCTTGGAATATTTCATGGTTTGTGTTGCAAGCCATTTATATCCCCTATGCCATACGCACTTTGGGGATGGATGCCAGTGCAGTGGGCCTGACACTTGCGTGCTATGGCGCGGGCATGATTTTGGGGTCGTTGATGGCGTCCAAAATTGTGGCGCAAATGCGTTTTGGCCACGCTATTTTGCTGGGGCCATTTTTCTCAGTGCTGGCCGCTTCTGTGATGGCGCTCACCGTTTGGTGGCCATCAGCCTCAGTGGCAGGCTTCGCATATTTTTTATTCGGGTTTGGCCCCATCATTTGGACCATCACCTCCACCACGCTTAGGCAAAGTGTCACGCCCAATGCCCTGATGGGCCGCGTTACGGCCATCAATATCGTGGCGGGTACCGGCGCCAGACCGCTTGGGGCCTTGCTCGGCGGGTTTGCGGGAGAGTTCGGCTCTGATGCGGTGGGTTTGCTGGTGGTGGTCTTGGGATTTACGGTGCAGGCCATCATCATTAGTTGCTCGGCGGTCCGGCATATTCAATCTGCTGAGCAAAAGGCTCATCAACTAGACCTCTAAAGCTGGGCGTCTCCACCCGGACAAGCCATCAGCACTTTTGGGGTCATTTGCAAAAGCTTGTTTCAAATCAAGCATTGATGAATAGGATTTTTTCTTTATGCCAAACAACTGGTAATTACCCTATTTCCTTGCAGGTGCAAATCATCAAGAATGTTGAGTGAATTTTATTTTTCAACTAGGAGACTTTCAATGACCGACCAAGCCAATCCCCGCCGCCGTGGCCTTCTGAAAACGGCAGCTGTTGCTGCTGGTGCAATGTCTGCACCTATGATTGCCAGCGCTCAAACTGGCCCAATTAACATGCGTTGGCAGAGCACTTGGCCTGCCAAAGACATTTTCCATGAATATGCCTTGGATTTCGCCAAAAAAGTGAACGACATGACGGGCGGCGATTTGAAGATTGAAGTGTTGCCAGCTGGCGC
>CAXNGF010000065.1:0-8635 GCA_964201905.1 Limnohabitans sp.
GTAAAGGCTAAGGGGGCTGACGATTTCTGGTACCCCAGTATGAGGAAGCCCCCTTAGCCTTTACCCGCTTTGATTGGAAATTAATGTTGATCTGACCCCAATTAAAAAAAGCCCTCCGAAAGGAGGGCCTGAATGTAGCACCGAGAAAATCCCGGGCTCAATACAAATTAGTCGTTGGCGAAGATGTCAACGTCTTTGGTTTCTTTGATGAACAAGCCACCAATCACAACCGTAGCGGCCGCAATAATGATCGGGTACCACAGACCGTTGTACATGTCACCCGTTTGCGCCACGATCGCGAAAGCGGTTGTAGGCAACAGACCACCAAACCAGCCATTGCCAATGTGATAAGGCAAAGACATAGAGGTATAGCGAATGCGTGTTGGGAACATTTCTACCAACATGGCAGCAATCGGGCCGTACACCATCGTCACCAAAATCACCAAGTAAGTCAGAATGACAATCACTTTGACTTTGTCAAACTTGGCCATGTCGGCTTTGGGTGGATAGCCAGCAGCTTTCAATGCAGCGCCCAAGTTGGATGCAAACATCGTGTTACCCGCTGTTTTCTCGTTGCTCAAATCTTTGACAGACTTGTTGGCAGCTTCCAAAGCTTTGGCGTCTTGTGGTTGCGCAGCCGTGAGTTCAGCCACCTTGGCTTCGGCTTTGCCCTTGGCTTCAGCGATGTCTTCAGGTGTGTACTTCACTTTGACCACAGTCTCGCCCACCTTGATGGTGGCTTGCGTGCCAGCGGGTGCCACTTCGTTGGAGTAGCTGACAGAAGCCGCAGCCAAACGCTGCTTGCCAACGTCGCAAGAAGAATTGAATTTCTTCGTGCCTGTGGGGTTGAACTGGAACGAGCACTCTGCCGGATCGGCAGTGACCACCACTTTGGCGTTAGCTTGCGCAGCAGCCAAGTCTGGGTTGGCAGCAGCTGTCAAAGCTTGGAACACTGGGAAGTAAGTGACCGCGGCCAAAAAGCAACCTGCCAAGATGATGGGCTTGCGGCCAATCTTGTCAGACAAGGTGCCAAAGATCAAGAAGAACGGCGTGCCGATGATCAAAGAAATGGCCACCATGATGTTGGCTGTAGGACCGTCTACTTTGAGTGATTGTGTCAAGAAGAACAATGCGTAGAACTGGCCTGAGTACCAAACCACAGCTTGACCCGCTGTTAAGCCAATCAAAGCCAAGATCACGATTTTCAGGTTTTTCCATTGACCAAATGATTCTGTCAAAGGCGCTTTGGAAGTTTTGCCTTCTGCTTTCATTTTGGCGAAAGCAGGTGACTCGTTCATGCTCAAACGGATGTAGACCGATACGGCCAACAACAGAATAGAGACCAAGAACGGAATGCGCCAGCCCCACTCGGCAAAGGCTTCTTCACCGGTGTAGGTGCGCACGCCCAAAATGACCATGAGCGACAAGAACAAGCCCAATGTGGCTGTGGTCTGAATCCAAGATGTGAATGCACCACGTTTGCCATGCGGCGCATGCTCGGCCACATAAGTAGCAGCACCACCGTACTCACCACCCAATGCCAAGCCTTGCAACAAGCGCAAGCAGATCAGGATGACGGGAGCGGCCACACCAATGCTGGCGTAGTTAGGTAGCAAACCCACGATGAACGTGGAAATACCCATGATCAGGATGGTCACCAAGAAGGTGTACTTGCGGCCAATCATGTCGCCCAAGCGGCCAAAGAAAATGGCGCCGAAAGGACGGACGATGAAACCGGCAGCAAAAGCCAGCAGCGCGAAAATGAAGGCAGAGCCTTCGTCCAAACCGCTGAAGAATTGTTTCGCAATAATTGCGGCGAGTGAACCGTAAAGGTAGAAGTCGTACCATTCAAATACCGTACCTAGGGAAGAAGCAAAAATAACCTTCTTCTCTTCGGCCGACATTGGGCGCGGGTCTGTTGTAGCCATTGAGCTGTCTCCAAAAAATAGCCTTCGACAGGAAGGCTTGAGCGCATTTTTAAGGCGCGCTCTGACCCCCCTCTGACGCGAAACCAACAGGGGCTGACAGATTAGGGTGAAACCCTAATATTTATTTTTATATGGTGGGATAGGCTAAAAAACAAGGGTAAACACTGAGTTCAACCAACTCATGAGATCATCAAGGCCATGACACACACCCTCTCTCAAACAGAGTTTGCTGCGCGCGTGATGCGATTGCGTTTGGTCCTGTTGCTCATATGGGGCAGCGTTACTTTTTGTGTGGCTTTTTTTGCCCGCGATTTCAATTTCAATGTGCTGGGCAGGCCCTTCGGATTTTGGATGGCCGCACAAGGCTCAGTGCTCATGTTTTTGGCCATTACCTGGACCTATGCATTGCTGGTGAACCGCTGGGAAAGACAAATACAAACCCCATCGGACACTGAGACTTCTGCTCAGTCCTGACTATTTGGTGGGGGGTGACCTGCGAATGCCCACAGGCAGTTTGCCCGCATCTAACCAGTCGGCACTTTCAAACCACGCATCGCTTTGAAGATAGGCACGCAGCATGGGCAATGCGTCTTGTCCCCAAAATATTTGACCGTTGACCACCATGCTGGGCACGCCAAACAAGCCCAGGTCGATGGCCTGTTGGGTTTGCTGTTGAAGCATTTGTTTCACTTCTACAGACTGAGGGTCTTTCAACGTTAAATGCGCTTGGCTGAGCAAGTGCAATTGCAATGCGGCAAACCGCTCAGCATCTGACGCCTCTAGCCCACTGCACCACACATGTTTGAAAATACTTTCCACCACATAGCGGTTGGGTTCGCCGTTGTCTGTGGCTGCTACGGCCAAACGCAGCAGCGCCAAAGAGTTAAACGGATGCGACGCCGGCATTTGCAAATCGGTGCCCTGTTGTTTGGCCAACCACATCACTTGCCGGTAAGTCCACTCGCGCTTACCAGACATTTCGGCAGGGCCCAATTGGCCATGGTGTTTGAGCATGGCGCCAAACACAACGGGGTGGTAATGCACGCGGTGGCTAATGCCTTCTAAAGCTTTGGGCAAAGCTTGAAACGCCAACCACGCATAGGGCGAGATGAAGTCGAAATAAAAATGAATTACTTTCATGGCTTTGTGGTCTGAAGCCGCTTGGTACTGCGCAACTTAATTTGTTGCCACACTTCACGTTGCTGAGCACTTTGCATTTGCCCCCACGCACCAATTTCGTCCAAGCTTCTAAGACAGCCTTCGCACACGCCTTCGATGGGATGAACCACACACACAGAAACACAAGGCGAAGGCACGAAGGGATCGTCGCTGGCCAAGACTTGATCGGCACGAAGTTGTAAACGAGACAAGAGGCTCATGGCTTGGTGCTTAATTCTTTGAAGTCGCATTATCCCAAACGCTTGCTGAGGGTGGCTGTGGCCACACGTGAGCCCGATTTGCGTTGCAAGAAATTGCTGATGAACGCACCCGCGTCAACCAGCTTGTCTAAGTCAATGCCGGTTTCAATGCCCATGCCGTGCAGCATATAGACCACATCTTCGGTGGCCACATTGCCCGTGGCCCCTTTGGCATAGGGACAGCCGCCCAAGCCCGCCACCGAGGCATCGTATTGCCACACGCCCATTTCCAAACTGGCCAAGGTGTTGGCCAAAGCTTGGCCATAGGTGTCGTGAAAATGTCCGGAAATATCATTCAAGTCGTAGTGCTTCAAAGTGGCTTCCATGGCGGCTTGCACTTTGCGCGGGGTGCCCACACCAATGGTGTCGGCCACACCCAAATGCTGCACGCCAATGCTCTTCATGAGCTTGGCCAAACGCTCTACGCTGGCAGGCGGCACATCGCCTTCGTAAGGGCAACCCACCACACACGACATGGCACCGCGCACATAAATGCCCGCAGCCAGCGCAGCCTCCACCACAGGTGCAAAACGTTGAATACTTTCTTCGATGCTGCAGTTGATGTTCTTCTGACTGAAGGCTTCACTGGCGGCTGCAAAGACCACAATTTCATGCGGCTGGCTGTGCTGTGCGGCTTGAAAACCTTGCATGTTGGGCGTGAGCACAGAGTAGCGAACACCTGCTTGGCGCTTGATGCCGGCCATGACTTGGGCGTTGTCGGCCATTTGGGGCACCCACTTGGGACTGACAAAACTGGTGACTTCAATTTCTTTTAAACCCGCAGCTTGCAGCAGATGCACCAATTCAATTTTGACAGCCGCTGGCACAGCTTGTTTTTCATTTTGCAAGCCATCTCTGGGGCCAACGTCGACCAATTTAACGCGGGAAGGAATTGTCATGTTGAGAGTCTAACGAAATTTTGAAAATTAATAACCACGTACTTTGTCAACTCGACCTTCAATGAACTGCCCTGCATAGACCGCTTGAATTTTGCCTGCAATTTGCGCAATGCTTTCTTCGCGCAAAGTGCGCGCTGAGGTGTGCGGCGTGACCACAATTTTGGGGTGCTTCCAAAAGGCGTGGTCTTGCGGCAATGGCTCTACTCTGAAGACATCGAGGGTGGCACCGGCCATGTGACCTTGGTCTAATTGATTGATTAAATCTTGATCGACCACGTGCTTGCCGCGCGCCACATTGATTAAAAAAGCGCCCGCTTGAAGCTGAGACAAGTTGGCATGGTTCAAAATATTTTCGGTCTCTGATGTGAGGGGCAACAAATTGACCAAGACCTTGGTGGCTTGCAAAAATGCAGGCAACTGCTCAGGGCCGGTGAAACTTTGAACACCTGCCAAATGTTTGGGCGAGCGGCTCCACACATTGACGGGAAACTCAAACTGCTGCAGCGCTTGGGCCACCTTGCTACCCAATACACCAGCACCCAAAATACCCACCGAAAATTCAGAACGCAAAGCTGGCTTGCGATATAACCAGCGCTGCTCGGGTTGGTCTTTGTCGTAATGGTTAAATTCCCGAAAATAACGAATGACAGCGTGGCACACATACTCTGACATTTGAACCGACATACCGGCGTCGTTCAAGCGCACAATGTTCAATGATTCTGGCAAGTTCAGCTTAAGCAATGCATCGACACCTGCACCTAGGTTGAACAAATTTTGCAATTGGGTTTGCTCATCGATGAAACTTTGCGGCGGCGACCACACCACGGCATGGTCTGCCAGTTTGGGGGCTTGCCCAGCTGGGGCGGCCTGCCACTCCCAAATGTCAACACCAGGCAAGGCTTGGCGAAAGCCCTCTAGCCAAGGTTCGGCTTTGGTGTTGGTGCAACAAAAAACTATTTTCATAGGCCTTAGTTTACGCAAGCTTGAGCAACTCTGCTCCCTCTGCAATTTGATCCCCCGGCGCATACAACAATTCCATCACTTCGCCATCTTTGGGCGCAGCAATGGTGTGCTCCATTTTCATGGCCTCCATGACTGCCAATGTTTGGCCAGCCTTGACCTTGTCGCCCACTTTGACAGAAAACGACACCACCTTGCCGGGCATGGGCGCGGCAAGGCCACCCTTTTCGTCTTGTGCACCTTCGGCATGGGCCAAGGGGTGAATGATGCGAATGCGCGTAGCACCTGCTTGGGTGAACACATGGGCCAGCTCGGCTGCTTGACCGGGTTTGCCATGTTGCAACACCACTTCGCTGCTAACGCGTTGGCCTTGCCATGTGACATTTAGAGCATGGGGTGTGACGTTCGGTGTGACGTTCGGTGTGACATTGGCTGGCACAAACTCAAAATCATCTTGCGGACCATTTGCACCCGGCCCTGCCGCATCACCCCATGTGAGTTGCATGGCACCGTTGTGCGCACAGTGCAACCAAGCCATATGCATTTCACCCGCAAATTCCAAAGGAAATCTGCGGCTGGTTTCTGCATGCGATTGCCATCCATCGCTTTTGCTAAACGGGTCATTGCCTTGTTTGGCATTTTCTTGATGCAGGGTGTGCGCCACCACCGCAGCAGCAGCCACATTCAAGCCCACCTTTTCTTGATGGAACAACACATCGGCTTCTCGCTGAATAAGGGCAGTGTCTAAGCGTGCCTCCGCAAAAGAAGCACTGTTTAGCACATGCCTTAAAAACTGCAGGTTGGTAGACAAACCCACCACTTGCGTTTGCGCCAAGGACTGGTCTAGCAAGGCCAAGGCTTGCTGGCGCGTGTCGCCATGCACAATGAGTTTGGCCACCATGGAATCGTAATATGGGCTGATGGTGTCGCCTTGACGCACACCATCGTCAAAGCGCACCGAGCCTCTTTCAAATGCGGTGTGCGCGGGCTTTTTGTAAACCTGTAAATGACCAGTGGCCGGCAGAAAATTGTTATCAGGTGTTTCCGCGCAAATGCGCGCTTCAATGGCGTGGCCAGTTAATTTAATTTCGTCTTGCTTCAGTGGCAAAGCTTCGCCACTGGCCACACGCAACTGCCATTCCACCAAATCCAAACCCGTAACCGCTTCAGTCACAGGATGCTCCACTTGCAGACGTGTATTCATCTCCATGAAGAAAAAGTGCATGTCCACTTGACCTGTCGCCTTGTTGTCGCGTTGCTCCACAATAAATTCAACGGTGCCAGCACCTACATAGTTCACTGCGCGTGCTGCGGCCACCGCGGCTTCGCCCATTTGCTTGCGCAAAGCTTCTGACATGCCTGGTGCAGGCGCTTCTTCCAATACTTTTTGATGGCGTCGCTGCACCGAGCAATCGCGCTCCATGAGGTAAACGCAGTTGCCATGCGAATCGCCAAACACTTGAATCTCAATGTGGCGTGGCCGTTGCACATATTTTTCTATCAGCACTGCTTGGTCACCAAAACTGTTTTGCGCTTCACGCTGGCACGATGCCAATGCCGCTGCAAAGTCTTCCGATTTTTCTACCGCGCGCATGCCCTTGCCACCGCCACCTGCACTGGCTTTGATAAGCACGGGGTATCCAATGCGATCGGCTTCGCGTTGTAACAGCTCGGGGTTTTGATCTGAACCGTGATAGCCCGGAACCAAAGGCACGCCAGCCTTTTCCATCAGCCGCTTCGATTCAGCTTTCAAACCCATGGCTTGAATGGCCGATGCAGGTGGGCCAATAAAGACCACGCCTGCTTTGGCACAGGCCTGTGCAAAGGCTTCGTTCTCGCTCAAAAAACCATAGCCTGGGTGAATGGCTTGTGCGCCTGTGGCTTTGGCCGCTTCGATGATGGCTTCCCAACGCAAGTAGCTGTCTTTGGGGGCCGAGCCGCCCACATGAATGGCTTGGTCACAAGCGGCCACATGTTTGGCGTTGGCATCAGCGTCCGAATACACCGCCACAGTTTGTATGCCCATGCGCTTGGCTGTGGCCGCCACGCGGCAAGCAATTTCGCCGCGGTTGGCAATCAGAATTTTTTTAAACATGGTTGGCCTATTTTTTTATTTCGGTGTGGTCCACTGCGCGGGTCGCTTTTGCAAAAAAGATTGCAAACCCTCTTTGCCTTCATCACTGGCCCTAATATCTGCAATGCGCCTTGCAGTTTCTGTGCGCAGTGCTTGGTCAATGGGCTTGTGGGTCACGTCTTGCACCAAACGTTTGCAGGCCCGCAAAGCTTCCGGGCCATTGCCGCACAAGGTGTTAACCATGTCGGCCACTTTGACATCCAAGGTTTGGGCAGTGCACAGTTCATGCACCATGCCCATGGCATGCGCTTGCGTTGCAGAAAATCTTTCGGCTGTAACCATGTATCGCTTGGCAGCTTGTGTGCCCATGGCTCGAATCACATAGGGGCTGATGGTGCCGGGCAACAAGCCCAAGCGCGCCTCTGACAAACAGAAGGTCACGTTGTCTGAGGCAATGAGTACATCGCATACGGCCGCCAAGCCCATGCCGCCGGCATAGCAGTCGCCTTGCACACGGCCCACGATGGGCACGGGGCATTGGTCCAATGTCCACAGCATGTCGGCCAACTTTTGCGCGTCGGCAAAGTTTTCTTCCCAGCTGTATCCCGACATGGCGCGCATCCAATTTAAATCGGCGCCTGCGCAAAATGCTTTGCCATGTGCGCTGAGCACAATGGCGCGCAAGTCATTGTCTTTCGACAAGATTTGAAATGCTTCGGTCAGCTCGGCAATGACCGAATCGTTGAACGCATTGCGCACATCGGGACGGTTAAGCCACACCTCGGCCACCCACTTGGAAGGGCGGCGAATGTCCAATGTTTTTTCGGTAGCGGTCATGTTGTACTTTCTAAAACATCACATTCGGAACAGGCCAAACTTGGTGTCTTCAATGGGCGCGTTCAATGACGCCGACAAACCCAATGCCAACACTCGGCGTGTGTCTGCGGGGTCAATCACGCCGTCGTCCCACAAACGTGCACTGGCGTAATACGGGTGCGACTGCGCGCCGAACTGGTCCAGAATAGGTTGCTTAAAAGTGGCTTCTTCTTCGGCGCTCCACGCACCACCTCGCGCTTCAATGCCATCGCGCTTCACGGTGGCCAATACACCCGCTGCTTGTTCGCCGCCCATGACGCAAATGCGCGCGTTGGGCCACATCCACAAAAAGCGGGGGCTGAATGCGCGGCCGCACATGCCATAGTTGCCCGCGCCAAAGCTGCCGCCAATGATGACGGTGAACTTGGGCACCTTGGCTGTGGCCACCGCAGTGACCATCTTGGCGCCGTTGCGCGCAATGCCTTCGTTTTCGTATTTGCGGCCCACCATGAAGCCGGTGATGTTTTGCAAAAACACCAA
>CAXNGF010000066.1:0-8627 GCA_964201905.1 Limnohabitans sp.
AGGGCATTAAGCAGCAGCTTCTTGCACTTCAACAAACTCGCCTTCGCCTTCAGCAGCCACAGCGTTGACCACGTCTTGAACTGCGTTGGCACGGCCTTCAATGATGGCGTCCGCAATGCCACGCGCATACAAAGTAACAGCTTTGGAAGAGTCGTCGTTACCAGGAATGATGTAGTCGATGCCTTCGGGTGAGTGGTTAGAGTCGACCACGCCAATGAGAGGAATGCCCAGTTTTTTGGCTTCCAAGATGGCAATTTTGTGGTAACCAACGTCAATCACAAAAATGGCATCTGGCAAGGTGGCCATGTCTTGAATGCCGCCGATGTCACGTTCAAGCTTCTCGATTTCGCGTTTGAACATCAATTGTTCTTTTTTGCTCAAAGCGTCGAGTCCGACTTCTTGCTGAGCTTTCATGTCCTTCAAGCGCTTGATGGAAGTCTTGACGGTTTTGAAGTTGGTGAGCATGCCGCCCAACCAGCGTTGGTCAACATAAGGAACGCCGGCGCGCTGAGCTTCAGCAGCCACGGTGTCACGCGCTTGACGCTTGGTGCCAACCATGAGGATGTTGCCGCGGTTTGCAGAGAGTTGTTTGACGAACTTCAATGCGTCTTGGAACATCGGTAAAGATTTTTCCAAGTTGATGATGTGAATTTTGTTGCGGTGACCGAAGATGAAAGGAGACATCTTGGGGTTCCAGAAGCGTGTTTGGTGACCAAAGTGGACACCGGCTTCCAGCATTTCGCGCATGGTAACTGACATGTTGTTTCTCCGAAGGTTGGGTCTAAAATCCGGCTCACACATCGACTGTTTGGAAAAGCCCTTTCGGGTTTGGTTCTTAACAGCCAACACCTTGAAGGAGCCGGTTTGCGATTTACTTGCAGGGAAATTCCTGCTAAGCCTGTCGAGTATAGCATCCCAAACTGCACTTTACCCAAGCCTTTTCCCTTCTCACAAGAATACCTTTTGCCCCCCAACATTGAACCCAAAACCATGCGCCAAGACCTGATTGCCACCCTTCAAGCCATCACCCTCAAACACACAAGCCCGCAAGCTGAGTGGGAAATGAGCCACGAAATTGCACGCAGCGCAGCTTGCAACAAGGTATTTTTAGATTTAACGCCTGCTTCTGGCCCCGCAGTTTTAGAGGAAAAAAGCCTGGTGAACTCAGCCCTCAAGGGCTTAGCATTTTCGGTCAAAGACCTGTTTGACGTGGCCGGCCAGGTCACTTTGGCCGGCTCTACTGTGCTCAAAGGCTTACCTAAGGCCCCGACAGACTGCCCTGCCGTGGCAAGACTCAAGGGTGCTGGTGGCGCCAATTTGGGCAGAACCAACATGGTGGAATTTGCTTTTTCAGGCATTGGCAACAACCCACACTACGGCACACCAGCGGCTTGGGATGCGTTGTCTGACAAGCCTGTGTTGAGCAACGGCCAAGGCCATGTGCCTGGCGGGTCTTCCTCGGGCGCAGCAGTTTCTGTGGCCACGGGCGCTGCCTTCATTGGCCTAGGGTCGGACACCGGTGGCTCCATTCGCATTCCGGCCGCTTTGAATGGCTTGGTGGGCTTTAAAAATACGGCACGTCGCGTGCCAACCGATGGCGCAGTTCCTTTGTCTACCACCATGGACACCGTTTGTGCCATGACGCGCAGTGTGCGCGACGCCATCTTGGCGCATGAAATTCTGGCGAACAGGCAAGTCGCCCGCGCTTCCCGACCTCTCTCTAGCTACCGCTTAGCAATTCCAACCAACTTGATGATGGATGGCATGACGCCCTGTGTTCAGAAGGCTTGGGAAAGAAGCCTTTCGACGCTTTCTAAAGCAGGTGCGCAACTTTCGGAAATTCCACTTCAAGAAATCAACGAGCTGGCAGGTCTATTGATAACCGCTACGTTCAGTGCTGCGGAAAGCTACACATGGCACAGACATTTATTGGACAAAGCTGAAGCTCAATATGACCCGCGTGTGGCTACACGAATCTTGCGAGGTGGCAGCATCAAGGCCTTTGAATATTTAGATTTACAGGCCGGCAGGATTGGTTGGATCTCCAGAATGCAAGCCGTATTGAATGGCTTTGATGCAGCGCTTTCCCCGACGGCGCCCATCGAGGGGCCAACCCTCGAAAGCGTTGCACCTGGCGTTGAAAGAGATGAAGCATTTTTTACAGCCAACGGATTGCTGTTGCGCAACACCAGTGTGGTGAACATGTTGGACGGCTGTGCGCTGTCTTTGCCGATGCATCAATTGGGTGAGTTGCCCACCAGCATGATGGTTTGGCAAGGCCCTATGAAAGACGATGCAGTTTTGAATATTTCACTGGCCATCGAAGCTGCATTAAGCGCTTAGGCGCAGGGCACAACTTATCCTCGGCCCGCAAACGGCATCTTGGTCGCCATGACTGTGTGGAACATGACGTTGGCTTCCAAGGGCAAGCTGGCCATGTAAACCACCGACTTGCCCACCACGGCCACATCCATCAAAGGCTCGGCTTTGATTTCGAGGTTGGCTTGTGGCACACCCTTTGCCATCCGCATGGCCATGGGTGTTGCGGCGTTACCCACATCGATTTGACCCACAGCAATGTCGTACTGACGGCCATCCAAAGAAGCTGTTTTGGTCAAGCCAGAAACTGCATGCTTGGTAGACGTATAGGCAATGGAAAAGGGGCGTGGCGTGGTGGCTGAAATAGAGCCATTGTTGATAATGCGGCCACCCATTGGCTTTTGGTCTTTCATGACGCGAAAGGCTTCGCGAATGCACAAGAACATGCCGGTCAGATTGGTGTCAACCACGCCCTTCCACATTTCCAAACTGAGTTCGGGCAAGGGAATAGCGGGGGTACTGACACCCGCATTGTTGAACAACAAATCGACACGGCCGAAAGTTTTGACGCACTGCGCAAACAAGTTGGCCACAGAATCTTCTTGCGTCACGTCGGTTGGGACAGCCAACACGCGAGAGTCTGGGTTCAAGGCTTTGGCTTCTTCAACAACTTCTTCAAGGTTAGCCTGCCTTCGACCTGCCAATACAACACACCATCCATCTTGCAACAAAGCCATGGCCGTGGCTTTGCCAATGCCAGAACCTGCGCCAGTCACAATGGCAATTTTTGAATTTTGTGTCATGTCTTGTGTCTCCTGCTGAAATTTGAATGAAGTCAATAATTTGAAATTTAAGCCTGCTGAACGCGCCTTACCGGCGATTCTTGCGAGCTTGGCTGGATTTTTTTTGACCCGCTGTTTTTGAAGCTGCACCCTTAGCAGAAGGCTTTGTTTGACGATTGGGTGAACTCAAGCCTTCCGTTTTTCGCCCTTTGAACTGACGCGCCTGATTGGGCTTTGCTTTGACGCCTTCTGAACTTATTTCAGAACCTCTTGGGGCCGCACGCGAACCCGATTTATTCAGGCCCTTGTCGCGCATTTGTCTAGGGCTAAACTCTTCTGCTGGGTTGACCAATCGGAAGTCAATTTTCCTGCCGTCCAAGTCAACACGACTGACTTGAATTTGAACCCGCGTGCCAATGGCGTAACGAATGCCAGTTCGCTCGCCTCGCAATTCTTGCCGTGCTTCATCAAAGCGGAAGTATTCGCCGCCCAACTCGGTGATGTGAACCAAACCTTCGACGTACAAAGTATCCAAGGTAACGAAAATTCCGAAACTGGTGGCCGAGGTGACAACGCCAGAATACTCCTCGCCCAAATGCTCGCGCATGTATTTGCATTTGAGCCAAGCTTCAACATCACGGCTAGCTTCGTCAGCCCGGCGCTCGTTGGCACTGCAATGCAAACCCGCCGCTTCCCAAGCTTGCTGCTCGACAGGGGACATTTTGATGCGCGGTGCATCGCCCATTTGCGTACCCGCTTTGTTCTTTTGCAGGCGCTTGGCCAACTTGGCCTGCGCTTCACCTGGCAATGGCAAGGCTGGCAACTGGTATTTCTTGTGAGCCAAGATGGCTTTGATAACGCGATGCACCAACAAATCGGGATAGCGGCGAATGGGACTGGTGAAGTGTGTGTAGGCCTCATAAGCCAAGCCAAAATGGCCGCTGTTGATGGGCGTGTAAATGGCTTGTTGCATAGAACGCAGCAGCATGGTGTGGATTTGCTGTGCGTCTGGCCTTTCCTTGGTGGCCTGTGCAATGTGCTGAAACTCACTGGGTTTGGGTTCGTCACTAACGGTATAGGGCAAGCCAAGTGCTTTCAAATAATTGCGAAGCAGATCTTTCTTCTCGGGCGTGGGGCCTTCGTGGACACGGAACAAACCAGGATGTTTGCTGTTTTGAATAAAGTCGGCACTGCACACATTGGCAGCCAACATGGCTTCTTCAATGAGGCGGTGAGCTTCAGTTCGAACACGCGGCACAATTTTTTCAATGCGGCCGTTGTCATCGCAAATAATTTGAGTTTCAGTGGTTTCAAAGTCGACCGCACCACGGACCGCGCGAGAGGACAACAAGGCTCGATACACATCGTGCAAATTAAGCAAGTCGTTCACACGGGCTTTGCGTTTAATGGCTTCGGGGCCTCGGGTGTTGGCCAAAATAGCAGCTACTTCGGTGTAGGTAAAACGCGCATGGCTGTGCATCACTGCGGGGTAGAACTGATAGGCGTGAATATCACCTTTGGCTGTAATGAGCATGTCGCAGACCATGCACAAACGCTCAACCTCAGGGTTCAATGAACACAAACCGTTGGAGAGTTTTTCCGGCAGCATGGGAATGACACGGCGCGGAAAATAAACGCTGGTGGCGCGGTCGTAAGCGTCAATATCAATGGCGCTACCTGTTGACACATAGTGACTGACATCGGCAATGGCCACCAGCAATCGCCAGCCTTTGGCCTTGCCAATTTTGGCGGGCTCGCAATAAACAGCATCGTCAAAGTCGCGTGCGTCCTCGCCATCAATGGTGACCAATGAGATGTCAGTTAAATCAATTCGATCTTTAGAATCTTGCGGACGAACCTTGTCAGGCAACTCTCGCGCCAATTCCAAACAAGCTGCAGAAAATTCATGCGGCACACTGTACTTGCGAACCGCAATGTCAATTTCCATTCCGGGATCGTCAATTTCGCCCAGTACCTCTTTCACACGTCCCACAGGCTGACCAAACAATGCGGGGGGCTCAGTAAGTTCAACCACCACCACTTGACCAGGCTTGCCTGTGCCAATGCCAACTTTGGGAATGAGAATGTCTTGGCCGTAGCGCTTGTCTTCGGGCGCAACAATCCAAATGCCACCTTCGTTCAACAAGCGGCCAATGATAGGGTGTGCAGGTCTCTCAACGATTTCAACCACGCGACCTTCAGGCCTGCCCTTGCGATCTTGCCGAACAATGCGAACCTTGACACGATCTTTGTGCAACACTGCACGCATTTCGTTGGGTGACAGAAAAATATCACCTTCAGCATCATCACGAATTAAGAAGCCGTGACCATCGCGATGTCCTTGCACACTGCCCTCGATTTCATCGAGGAGTCCGGAGGGTTGGCTAATTTTTTTGATATACAATCCTTTGTTGTTGTCCTGAGAGCCCAGGTGGCGGAATTGGTAGACGCACTAGTTTCAGGTACTAGCGAGTAACTTCGTGGGGGTTCGAGTCCCTTCCTGGGCACCAAGTTTAATCAAAGCTGCACTCAAGGCAGCTTTTTTTTCGAGCTTATTTTTCAAGTTTAAGCGCATTGCCATGAATGAATTTTAGACAGGCAAAGCGACAAGATCGTGACCCTCTACACCCACAATGCGTGCACGAGTGAACTCACCGACCTTGTAGGTCTTGCTTATCTTTTCTGGTGGCAGCAACTTCACTACGCCATCTATTTCAGGCGCATCAGCATAGGTTCTGCCAATGCCACCTTTTTTGCCCATGGCTGTTGCGGAATCGACCAAAACCTGCATAGTGGCACCGATGCGCTGATGTAATCGTTGTACGGACACTTCTTCAGCAACCGCCATGAAGCGCGAACGACGCTCTTCTCTGACTGCCTTGGGCAACATGCCAGGCAATTCGTTGGCCGCAGCGCCTTTGACGGGGCTGTAGGCAAAACAACCTGCCCGATCAATTTGAGCTTCGCGCACAAAGTTCAACAAATGTTCAAACTCTTCTTCTGTTTCACCTGGGAAGCCCGCAATGAAGGTGCTGCGAATGACCAACTGTGGGCAGATCTCGCGCCACTTTTGAATGCGCTCTAAATTTTTCTCGCCACTGGCGGGACGCTTCATGCGCTTGAGCACATCGGGGTGGCTGTGCTGCAAAGGCACATCCAAATAAGGCAAGATGGAGCCAGTGGCCATGAGTGGCAGAAGCTCATCAACGGCAGGATAGGGATAGACATAATGCAAACGGACCCACGCACCATACTTCTGCGCGATTTCACCCAATGCTTGCACCAGTTCAAGCATGCGCGTTTTCACAGGACGACCTTCCCAGAAGCCCATGCGGTATTTCACATCGACGCCATAAGCTGAGGTGTCTTGACTGATCACCAGCAACTCTTTCACGCCCCCTTCAAACAAGGCCTGTGCTTCTTTAAGCACGTCACCAATGGGCCTTGAAACCAAATCACCGCGCATGGACGGAATGATGCAAAAAGTGCAGCGGTGGTTGCAACCTTCACTGATTTTCAAATAAGCGTAATGCCGAGGTGTGAGCTTGATGCCGGCCACGCCAAATGAATGGGGCATCAAGTCCAAAAAGGGATCGTGGGGTTTAGGCAAGTGCGCATGCACTGCGTCCATCACTTCTTGGGTAGCGTGAGGTCCGGTGACGGCCAGAACACTGGGGTGAATTTGACGGACCAAGTTGCCTCGACCTTCGGCCTCTTTGGCACCCAAACAACCTGTGACAATCACTTTGCCATTCACGTTCAAGGCTTCAGAGATGGTGTCCAGACTTTCCTTCACGGCATCGTCAATGAATCCGCAGGTGTTGACGATGACCAGATCGGCACCTTCGAAAGTTTTGGAAGTTTGATAGCCCTCCGCACTGAGCTGTGTGAGGATGAGTTCAGAGTCAGTAAGGGCTTTGGGGCAACCTAGGCTCACAAAGCCCACTTTGGGGGCGGCGGTCTGACTGGGATGATAGATTGGAGAGGCAATTTCGTTCATGGCCCTATTGTCCCAGTAATTTAGCAAGGCTGAGCCAAGCCCCTGAGGGTTCTGAGGCTAGCGTGTAATTCAGGGCTTAAGGCCAAAAGCATTCAGGAATTGAGCCGTTTGTTTCTGCATTTGCTCTTGCATTTGGCTCATGATGTTTTGCGACTGGTGCCCCATTTTGGACTGCATCAGCATGAGGGATTGCAAATTGCTCTCTAAATAAGCCCCCATGTGGCCCTGCATCGAATGCCCGTAAAAGCGAATGATGTTGGCCAAAACCGCTTCGGTAAACATAGGAGCACCTGCAGACTCCTCCTCCAAAATGATTTGGAGCAACAAACTGCGTGTCAGGTCTTCGCCTGATTTGGCGTCCCGAACCACAAATGATTGGCCTTGCATGACCAATTGCTTAATTTCACTCAAAGTGACGTAACTTGAGGTGGCCGTGTCGTACAACCTTCGATTTGGATATTTTTTAATGACCCTCTGCGGCTGGCTTGCAGTCGTTTCAGACGCCGTGTCGGTATTTGCTTCGCTGGCAGCACCAGGTGATTTGGCGGCGGAATTTCTAACCATGATTTAAACGCTTCTTTAAATGAACAACAATCTGTATGGGGAAACAGCAATGAAAAACAGTATGCTGCACTGCAAAAGATTTTAAAGTTACAGACTAAGCCACTTATACGGGGAGTTACCCTCGATTTCGCCCAACTCATCACCGCCCTCACCAGCCTGAATTTCAAGTAATTCAATTGGGGTCAGATCAACATTGTTTTCCCTAGTAACAGGCGGTGCAACATCAGGACACAATGAGTTCATCAAAAGGATGGCTCATGAACAAAGTAGACACGCTCATTCAAAATGCATTGGTGTTTGATGGCTCAGGCGCAGAGCCCAAAGTACTAGATGTAGCGATTCACCGAGGCAGCATTGTGGCATTAGGCCCAAACTTGCCCTACACCGCAGAGCATTGTGTCGACGCATCCGGCCTGGCCCTCATGCCAGGCATCATTGATTCGCACACGCACTTTGATGCCCAAATTACCTGGGGCTCCCACGTTCGCCCATCCCCCTCTTTGGGCGTGACCACTGCAGTCATTGGCAACTGCGGCTTCACCATTGCGCCTTGCCGCCCCAAAGATCGTGAACTCACCATGCGCAACTTGACCCAGGTCGAGGGCATGTCATTGGAAGTCTTGCAGCATGGCATCGATTGGGACTTTGAAACTTTTCCCGAATATTTGGCCATGCTCAAACGCAAGCGATGCGCCATCAATGTGGCAGCCTACATTGGCCACTCTTCGGTTCGCACATGGGTCATGGGAAATGACGCCAACAAACGCGAGGCCACTGCCGAAGAAATTGCAGAAATGGCCGCCTTGGTTCGCGACGCCATGGCCGCCGGCGCCATTGGCTTTGCCACCAGCACCAGCCCTGCGCACAATGGCGAGGGCGGCTTTCCCATGCCCTCTCGTTTGGCCAGTGACGAAGAAATGATGCAACTCACCCTGGCCATGAGCAGCCAGGGTGGCGGGGTT
>CAXNGF010000067.1:0-8571 GCA_964201905.1 Limnohabitans sp.
ACACCCTTCCATCAAAAAACTGGAATGATTTTCTGTCAATATCTATCCATGAAAAATACAAATTTACCATCGGTCACAAAACCATCTGCGAGAAGAATTCAAGTTCGACAGTCTGGTGTTCACGGCAAGGGTGTTTTTGCACTTCAAGACATCCCAAAAGGCGAAAAGATCATTGAATATGTTGGCGAAATTATTTCAGCTCAAGAAGCTGAGGACAGACACCCGCACGATCCAAAAGATCCGAACCATACTTTTTATTTTCAAATTGATGAAGACCGCGTAATTGATGCTTTGCATGGTGGCAACTCAGCTCGCTGGATCAACCATTGTTGTACGCCCAATTGCAAACCTGAAGTTGACGATGGACGCGTATTTATCAAGGCCAAGAAAAATATCCTTGCGGGTGAAGAGCTCAATTATGACTACGGCCTCATTATTGATGAACCCATTACAAAAAAATTAATTGCTCAATATCCTTGTTGGTGTGACAGCCCAAAGTGTCGAAAAACTTTATTGGCCAAAAAGTCAAAATCAGACAAATCAAAAGACAAAGAGAAGATGGCAGAAATTCGGAAAACCATCAAAAAATTAAAGGCCAAATTAAAACGATTAGGTCATTGAAATTCGCATTGACGAAGGTGCGGCCCAAAGTCATACCTTGCAAATTCTCATACAACATGGCCAACAAACCTGTATTCGTTAAAACTGGGTGACGACAGCTACGTTCCTGGCCATTGTTTGGTGCACCGGGCAAATTTAATGACACAATAACTTCATTCAAGAAGCACTGTCATGACAATAGAAATACACCCACTTGATTTGGCCACGAACCTAGAGCAGAACATCGAAGGGTTGTGGTTAGGTCATACGCAAGCAGATTACAGCAATATGGTCGGCCCCTTTGGTGGCGTCACCTCTGCTGTCCTACTGAATGCTGTCCTAAAGCATCGAAACCGCTTAGGAGACCCTGTTTCACTCACTGTGAACTTTGCGGGGCCTATTGAAGATGGTCCTTTCACTATCAAAGCCCAAGCCGTTAGAACCAATCGCTCCACACAGCACTGGTGCATGACACTTTTCCAGCACGATGGTCAAATTGCCACCACAGCAAGTGCTGTTTTTGCCATTCGTCGCGAAACTTGGCATTCAACAGAATTGGATTATCCAATTCGGCAGCCTGCTTTGGAGATGGCGAGGGCAGATACGTCCAAAGCGCCTGAGTGGACTCGTCGATATGACATGCGGCCCATCAAAGGTCTCATGATCGATGGACAACAACCAAACCATGAACCAGATGCAGTTACAGAATTTTGGATTCAAGATGACCCACCGCGGCCACTCGATTTTTTATCACTAACGGCCATCTGCGACTCATTTGTTCCGCGTATTTTTGTGCGTCGAATGGGTAGATTTCCAGCGGGAACCATTTCCCTCACCACGCATTTTCATGCTGACTCAGCTTTACTCAGTTCACAAGGTACAAATCACCTATTGGGACTTGCACGAGCGTCTAACTTTGGTCTGGGCTACCATGATCAATCGGCTGAAATTTGGAATGACCACCAACAATTGCTTGCTACCAGCCATCAAGTGGTTTATTACAAAGCCTAGGCAGATTGAGCGCCAGCAAGGTGGCTGTTTTGGCGTAATGGAGAATGGCCGCTCATGAGCCAAACTAGCAGTTCTTTCACAGATCGAATACTTTCGCCAAAAGGCAGCACACCAGAACCTCTGAAATACAAACCTTTTTGCAAATCACCCATGAGGGCGTGACCAAGCTGCTGGTCGATGCAAAACTGCCCCATCTTGGCATGACCATCACGCAGCCCGCAGTGTTGCAAGCAGTCAAACGACATGTTGCACTTTTTTTTCACATGCGCGCGATCTTGCAATTTTGATTCAATTCGAATGTACTTTTCTAACCACGGCGTTTTGACTGCCCTGGCAGGCAAGCCCGCCACACTGATAAATTCTTGCAAGTCTTTGGGATCGGCCTGTGCCAAAATTTCTTTAAAGCCCAAGGGCGCATCGCACTCCTGCGTCACAGCAAACGCAGTACCCAACTGAACGGCTGATGCGCCAAGCGTCTGTAAGCGAAGAATGTCTTCACGGCAAGAAATACCCCCAGCAGCTATTAAAGGAATTTGCCCTTCCAGCCCTGCTGTTTTGAAAAATTCAAGGATGGCAGGAATGGCCACTTCAAAATTGAAACGAGGGTCATTGAGGTCTTCAATGTTGGCTGCGCCTAAATGGCCACCGGCCAACTTAGGATGCTCAATGACAATGGCCGAGGGCAAACGCCCTTTTTTTTCCCACTTGCGAACGACCAACTGCACGCCCCTGGCATCCGACAAAATAGGAATGAGTGCTGTATTGGGGAAGTCTTTGGCCAATTCTGGCAAATCCAAAGGCAAGCCAGCGCCCACCACGATGGCATCGGCGCCCGAGGCCAAGGATTGTGCAACATAGCCCGCATATTGATTCAATGCCTTCATGATGTTGACCGCTATTAGACCTCTGCCATTGGACAGCATTTGCGCTTTTTTGATTTCACGGTCCAGGGCTGTCAAATTGGCCGATTCAATTTGATGCCTTGCATCAGATTCCTTGTCCAAATGACCCGTGAGCGCCATCAGGTCAGGGTGCAATCGACGTAAATCCACCGATGAAATGGTGCCCACTGCGCCTAGGTTGGCAACAGTGCCGGCCAGACCGCCGGCTGAAACGCCGACCCCCATGCCGCCCTGCACCACCGGAAGCAAATTTTTGCCATGGAGTTGGAGCATCTTCAAGCCAGATTCAAGACAACTTTGCTGGAGTGTCTCGAACGCGGGCAATTCATTGATCAGCATATTCACAGTCTTTGCACAAAGGTCATTGGATAGAAGGATTCAGCCCATGACTGTGCGCCTTACAGTGCCATTGAAGCTATGCGATAGGTCAACAAAAACGAATATTCAAGGCGCAAAACGGCCTTGTGAAAACTGTGTTTTTCAAAGAAACTTGAAGCCCATCTTCAGTGCTCGCCGCATGATGGGCAAGACTTGTCCGGGCATCATGAGCATGGCGGCAAAGTCAAATTGCGTTTTGACCACACCCCGCTCGTGGCTGAATTCCTTGAAACCGTAATGTCCGTGCGCGCGGCCGATGCCTGAATTGTTAACGCCACCGAAAGGCAAATTACCTTGCAAGAACTGCATGAGTGAATGGTTCACGCATGCGCCTCCAGATGTAATTTGCGTTAAGGTTTTGTCAATGTTGGCATTGGTTTGGCTGTAAATGTAGTACGCCAATGGTTTGGGCCCTGCATTGATGCTGGCAATCACTTGGTCTAAATCTGTGTAGCCAATGATGGGCAGCAAAGGCCCGAAAATTTCTTCTTCCATAATTTTGGCATCTGCCGGAATTTGGTCCAACAAAGTTGGTTGCACAAAACAGCTGGCTTCGTCGACACCACCGCCCTCCAAGGTACGGGCACCACGGGCCTGTGCATCGTCAAGCAGGTGCTTGATGCGAGCAGTGTGTCTGGCGTTGACCATGTGCGCCAAATGAGGATTGCTGGCTTGCTCTTTGAGTGAGGCGCCGTAGGCCTTTTTGATTTCTTTTTTGCACAACTCAAGCCATTTGTCTTTCACGCTTTCGTGCACAAACACGTGATCGGGGGCAATGCAGGTTTGACCAGAGTTGGCAAACTTGGACCAAATAATGTTGCGGGCTGCCAGCTTTAAATTGGCGCTGGCATCCACGATGGTGGGACTTTTGCCGCCCAACTCCAAGGTGACGCTGGCCAAGTTTTTAGCAGCCGCAGCCATGACATGCTTGCCAATGGCAGGACTACCGGTAAAGAACACATGGTCAAAAGGCAAGGCCTGCAAGCCTTGGGCAACATCGGCTTCGCCTTCAATGACCGCAACTTCGTTTTCTGGAAACACCTCGCGCAACACTTTGGCAATTAGGCCCGACAAATGCGGCGTGAGTTCTGAGGGCTTCACAATGGCCGTGTTTCCCGCTGCAATGGCCGAGATAAGAGGGCCTAAGGTAAGGTTAACGGGATAATTGAAAGGTCCAATAATCAGGCAACGCCCGCGAGGCATGGACTGCACATAACTGCTGGTGCCTAGGGTAAGCAGTGTGGGCCAAACTTTCTGTGGCTTCATCCATTTTTTTAAATTTCGAATGGCATCGTTTGCTTCTAAACAGATGGGTAAGATTTCAGCCAAATCGACTTCGCCGGCGGGTTTTTTGAAATCGGCATAGGCTGCTTGATACCAATCTTCGGTATGTGCAATGACGGCATCTCGCAACTTGCGAATTTTTTCAATGCGCTCATTGGCAGTAGAGCCTCTAAGGCGCAGTGCCGTGGCAGCATGCGACTCAAAAACTTGTTGCATTTGAACTGTAGGGCTTTGATTAGACATGAAGATCTCTTTGAGGGGTCGAATTAGAATCCGTCAGAGTTTAGGGCTTCAAAACGTGTTTTTGAAGAGTGTTTTCCGCGTTTTGTAAAACCTCGATCTCGTGTAGGCTCTCAATCGTATAAATAGACAAGGTCTTAGCATGTCAGATACCCCTTACATTCCCCCCAAGGTCTGGACTTGGCAAAAGGCCAATGGCGGCCGGTTTGCCAATATCAATCGACCAGAAGCCGGCGCCACCCACGAGCTAGAACTACCGCGGGGCAAACACCCCCTTCAACTTTATTCATTGGGCACCCCCAATGGCATCAAAGTGACAGTCATGTTGGAAGAGTTGCTGGCCCTTGGCCATGTTGGTGCTGAGTACGATGCTTGGCTCATTCGCATCAGCGAAGGCATGCAATTTAGCAGTGGCTTTGTGGGCGTGAATCCAAATTCTAAAATTCCAGCGTTGCTTGACTACAGCACGCCACAGCCACAACGTGTTTTTGAATCGGGTTCTATCCTTTTTTATTTGGCTGAAAAATTCAAAGCCTTTTTGCCAACCGACATTGCCAAACGTACCGAATGTATGTCTTGGCTTATGTGGCAAATGGGCAGTGCGCCTTACCTAGGTGGCGGCTTCGGTCACTTTTATGCTTATGCGCCCACCAAAATTGAATACGCCATAGATCGCTTTGCCATGGAAGTGAAGCGCGAACTTGATGTCTTGAACCAAAGGCTGGCCAACAACCGATTTATCGGTGGTGATGACTACACCATTGCCGACATGGCCATTTGGCCATGGTACGGCAGTTTGGCCAAAGGCGATCGCTACGATTCAGGTGAGTTTTTACAAGTTCACGAATACACACATGTGATTCGTTGGGCCGATGAAATAGAAGCCCGACCAGCGGTGAAACGCGGACGCATGGTGAATCGGGTGATGGGGCCTTTAGCTACTCAGTTGCACGAACGCCATGATGCAAGTGACTTTGATCTGAACACGCAAGACAAGCTTCAGAAAAAAGACTAAACAACGATGAAGCGCAACAGAATGTTCTAAATTTGGGTTTAGCCGAAGATCAGTTAGCCAAGTTGCGACAAAGCTGCCTGCAAACCAGCCAAGCCACCTACACGCTGATCGTTGATGAAAACCTGTGGCATTTGACGCACGGATGGTCCACACTTTTCATAGAATGCCATGCGCTCGGCTTCGTCGTCAATTTTGATTTCGTCGTAGGCCAAAGATTTGGACTTGAGAATCATTTTGACTGATTCGCACTGGGGGCAGGCAGACTTGGAATAGACAACTATTTTGAGGCTCATAAGCGTGGCAGGATAGTTTGAAAGAGGAATTAAGGGTCAAATTATGATTTAAATCATATGATAACCATTTGAAAAGTTAGATACTGACCACATAACCCCCATCAATTGAATTGGCGGACGTTCAAAAAGGACCTCAAAATGACACAAACTTACCAAGTAGAAGTTGAAAACATCAAATGCGGTGGCTGCGAAAACTCCATCGTGAAGGGCATCAACAGCGTTGCTAAAGTCACTGACTTGGTCATTGATCGCGAAAAGCAGTTGGTTAGCTTTTCTGGCGAAGAGTCCATCAAGCAACTCGTCATTGACAAGCTTAAATCTATGGGCTACCCAGAAAAAGGTTCAGTGGCTGGCCTGGCTGCAGGCATTACCAATGCCAAATCTTTTGTCAGCTGTGCTATTGGTCGAATGACCTAACCCAACACTGACTAGAAACCACTTCATCTCAGTGGATGCAACGGCTCCTGAGGGGTCAGAGTGATGGCGATGACATTCTATTTTTTTTGAGTGCGGTAATTTTGGCCTGTTCAATGGTTTACCTTAATTCATGCGGGTTGAATTTAAGGTAAAAATACAACAAGCCTGATTCAATCGCCATCTAAAGGAATGAAATGATCGAAGAGAACATTGATATTCAAACCGTCAACGGTTCGATGAATACTTTTGTGGTTTTCCCCGAAGAGAATGGCCCTCATCCTGTCGTTTTCTTTTACATGGACGCACCTGGTAAACGAGAGGAGCTGCACGACATGGCCCGCAGATTGGCCAGTGTGGGTTATTTTGTCGTTTTACCCAACCTCTATTACAGACGCAGCCGAGACTTTTATTTAAAAGAGCGGACACTCGAGGCCATGGAAATCATGTTCGGGCACATGGCCACACTGAATGCTCAGACCAGTCAAATAGACACGCAAGCCATGCTGAAGTTTGTAGACACCCATGCCATGGCAGATCAAACGCGAATTGGTGCAGTAGGCTACTGCATGAGTGGTCCTATTGTGATGTGGATTGCCGCTCAATTCCCCGATCGATTCCAAAGCATTGCGTCTATTCATGGGGCCAACATGGCAACAGAAGAACCCGACTCCCCCCATCTAATGGCGCCTCAAATTAAATGTGAAAGCTACTTTGCTTGCGCTGAAATTGACAAGTGGGCCCCCGCAGAAGATATCCAAAAATTGGAAGCATCTCTGCTGATGGCCAAGTCAAACTATCGAATTGAGTGGTATCCCAAAGTTGAACATGGCTTTGTATTTCCTCTTCGGACTGGCATGTACAACGCCAAAGCCGCAGAGCGGCATTGGGAGCGTTTGTTTAGCTTGTTTGGACGTACCCTGCGCTAACCCAAAATTTAAAAAGCCTGTAGCACAGGTTCTTTTCATTGGCACTTAGCTTAAAACCATGCCGCCATCTACATGGATAGACTGGCCAGTCATTCCGCTTGACTCGGCCGAGCCCAAATAAACTGCCAATCCAGCAATTTCTGAAGGATTTAAAACACGGCCCAAGGGAACTCGGGTGAGAGCCGCCTTCACCATGTCTTCTGGGCTAAGGCCAGTCGTTTGCGCCACTTGCGCTTTGAGTTCTTCAACCATGTCTGTCTGAATAAAACCTGGACAAATTGCGTTAACCGTGACTGCATAGGGACTGGCCTCTAAAGCAACACAGCGGGTCACGCCTACGACAGCATGTTTGCTGATGTTGTAGGCGCTTTGATTACGGGAACCCCACTTACCAGCAGTTGAAGCCATATTGACAATACGCCCATAGCGTCTCTCTTGCATGCCAGGCAAGCAAGCCTGCATGAAATTGAGAACACCAAACAAATTCACATCCAACATGTCTTGGAAATCTTGTGGGGAATAGTCTAAAAAGGTTTTAGAGCGATAGACACCAGCGTTATTGATCAACACGTCGACATGGCCAAAATATTGGGTCACTTTGGCAACTGCATCAAAGCACGCAGCACGATCCGTCACATTGACACCTAGGGTCATGATTCGATCTTCTGGCAAATCCAGACTTTGTTTGACTTCTGTCAAACGCTTTTGGTCAGTTGCAATTAAACACAGTTTGGCACCTTCTGCCGCATAAGCTTGTGCAATGGCAAGGCCTATGCCACGGCTGGCCCCAGTGATGATGGCAACTTGATTTTCTAAGCGATGCGCCATGTTAGCCCCTTGTTCATGCTGGTGAATATCCGCAAAGTTTTGCAACAATTTGCTTTGCATTTTCTGAAGTGACATGGTCGCCGCGCCAGACCGTGTGTGCATCGGCTCTGACCAGCGCTAAATGATGGCGGTATTCTAGGGGTATCTCTTGATGCCCGCTGACATCCAATATTTTGAGAGGCATGTTTGCTTCAAAAGCAGCCGTTTCAATGGCGCTTACCTCTGCTTGGAGTTCAGGCTTCAAACAAAGCAATGTAAAGACGGGCCCTAAGGCATCGTACAAAGAATGACCTTCTTCAAGCCAGAAATGCGGAGCTCTGCAACCTGGCACCGTAGATGGCGTGAAACTTCCCATGCTGTAGTCAGGTGCCGTCTCGTCGTCGTACACCATGACGGGCGATTGATTGTAAAAATAGCCAAAGTTCAAACCTGCACAACAATATTGTTGAACATTTAAATCATAAAGATCTTGACCAAATGTCAGCCTAGCCTGTGCGCCAAGGGGGGAGTCTTGCTCCAAGTGATCGGGAATCTCTCGGCGGCGTTTGCTCATGGCGTGCGCATGGTCCATGGCAAACCGAGACACTTGCTCGGTGATGGGATGCCTTTCTTTTTCGTAGGCACGCAATGCGGTTGGTGAAGCCCAAGACTCAAGTTGTGCAGCCAGATGCCAAGCC
>CAXNGF010000068.1:0-8461 GCA_964201905.1 Limnohabitans sp.
TAAGCTGTCTAAGAAAATGCCACTGCAAAGCCATGCAAACGGCATCAATGCAACCAGAACCAAAACCAACTTGGCTACTGGCTTGCGCAAGACCTCACGCAGCATCAAAAATTCTTCACAAGGTCCATGCCTGCGTAGAGTGAAGCGACTTGGGCTTCATAGCCATTCAACATGAGGGTCTTGCGTTTCTTATCCAGCAAGCCACCTTCACCAATGCGCCGCTCAGTGGCCTGGCTCCAACGCGGGTGATCCACCGTAGGATTGACGTTGGAATAAAAACCATATTCTTGCGGCGCTGCTTTGGCCCAAGACACCAAAGGTTGTTTTTCAACAAAGCGGATTTTCACAATGCTTTTACCGCTTTTGAAACCATACTTCCATGGCACCACCAAGCGAACAGGCGCACCATTTTGTTTGGGCAGCACTTCGCCGTACATGCCAAAGGTAAGCAAACTTAAAGGGTGCATGGCTTCGTCCATGCGCAAGCCCTCGGTGTAAGGCCAATCGATGTAGCCGCCGCGCAGGCCCTGCATCGTTTGCGGGTCGGCTTGGGTAATGAACTCAACATACTTGGCATTGGGCAAGGGCTCGACGCGTTTGATCAAATCGGACAACGAGTAGCCTATCCAAGGGATCACCATGGACCAACCCTCCACGCAACGCATGCGGTAAATGCGCTCTTGCATGGCACCCCATTTCATGACATCTTCCAAATTGAAACGAGTCGGTTTTTTCACCAAGCCTTCAACTTCAATGGTCCATGGGGCAGTTTTTAAGGTGTGTGCGTTGCGGGCAGGATCTGATTTATCAACACCAAATTCGTAAAAGTTGTTGTAGATGGTGGCATCTTTGTAAGACGTCGCTTTTTCTAAAGTCATGGCACCTTGAACGCTAGATTGCGTAGCAGGGAGTGCAGCCAATTTGGCCGCAGTAGCACCGCCTTGAGCAAAAGCTTCACGTTGCGCCCAAGAAGCCATGCCTAGAGCAGCTGCGCCGGCAGACCATTGGCGAAGCAACTGGCGTCGGTTGGCATAAACCTCCGGGTGCGTGATTTCACTGCTCAGGGGGTGTATGAATCCATCTTGTTGGGTGCGAATTAGCATGGCGAACTTTCAAAGAAGATCAATCATTGGAAAACTTCAGCCTTAACCCCGTCTTGGCAAGGGTTTAAGGTAGCAAAAAAAATGGACCCTGAAGGCCCATTTTGTAATCACGAGCGTTAACTCTTTGTGTTGCTGTTAGCGCAAACCTGCAATGTAGTCAGCTACAGCCTTGATTTCACGGTCGTTCAATTTGGCAGCGACTTGCGTCATTTGCAAATTGTTTTTGCGAATGCCATCACGGAACTGTGTGAGTTGGCTGGTGGTGTATTCGGCGTGTTGGCCAGACAAACGGGGGTATTGGGCAGGCATGCCAGAACCATTGGGGCTATGGCAACCAGAGCAGGCGGCAATTTGACGATCGGCAATGCCCCCGCGGTAAATCTTTTCACCCAAGGCCACAGTCTCTTTTTCTTTGGCAAAACCTGGCTTAGCCGTTTTGCTGGTTAAGAAATACGCCACATTGCGCATATCGGCATCGCTCAATTGCGAAGCAAAACCCATCATGACGGCATTGGCGCGCTTGCCAGACTTGAACTCTTGCAATTGCTTGATGGTGTATTCAGGGTGCTGTTGAGCCAACTTGGGGTTGACGGGGGTGCTTGAGTTGCCATCTGCCATGTGGCATGCCGCGCAAACGCCGCCCACGATGGCTTCGCCTTTGGCTAAATCTGGCTTTTCGGCTTTAGGGGCAGCATCAGCGGCAAAAACAGAACCTGCCATCAAAGCTGAAGTGAGGGCAGCGAAGAAAAATTGAGTCATTGACTTTATGGTCGACATCCGAAATAGTAGGCGCAAAACCATGAGATTCTACAATGCCTGCTAGCGCCATTTCTGGCGCCCTTCAAGTTTGAACCGTATGGCCACCCAAAATAGCTCCTTTTCAGCCCCTAAAGCTTCCCTTTCAAGCGCTGTCAAAGTCAGGAAAACACCTGTTAAAGCAGGGCCATTGCCCGAAGTTCCTGAGGTCAAGGTCATCACGCCAATGGGCTGGATGCACACCGCGCGTTTTCTCACCACTGCTGCTGAACTTTTTCACCTGCCAGCTCTTGATGTGCCAGAAATTGCCTTTGTCGGGCGCTCCAATGCTGGCAAATCCACCTGCATCAATACCCTGACGCAGCAAAAACAGCTGGCCTTTGCCTCCAAAAAGCCAGGCCGAACCCAACACATCAACCTGTTTTCACTGGGCAAGCAGGGGGTGACTGACGCTGTTTTGGCCGATTTGCCTGGTTATGGCTACGCTGCTGTGCCCAAACAAGACAAATTGCGCTGGCAAAAAGTCATGGCCAATTATTTGGTCACACGTGAAAACCTGAAGGGCATCGTCTTGTTGTGCGACCCTCGCTTGGGCATGACCGAACTTGACGAGGTACTGCTCGAAGTCATTCGACCTCGGGTTGAAGAAGGCCTGAACTTTTTGGTGCTGCTGACCAAATCAGACAAGCTCACTCGATCGGAAGGCGCTAAGGCCTTGTCGATTGCCAAATTACAAGCGGGTGGCGGTCAAGCCAAACTTTTCTCTGCGCTGAAGAAACAAGGTGTTGAAGACTTGGCCCAATTGATGTGGGATTGGACGCATGAACCGGACTCGGATGGCCCCCATGATTGAAACTTGGCAGCAAACATTGCCTCACGGCATTCAATTGAGTTGCCGTGCGGCTGGGCCCAAGGGTGCACCTGTATTGCTGTTCTTACACGGCTTTCCTGAAGCGGCTTTTGTTTGGGACGATCTGCTGCTGCATTTTTCTAAAGCCGAAAATGGCGGCTATCGATGCGTGGCGCCCAATTTACGGGGCTATGAAAAGTCGAGTCAACCTACCGAAGTATCTGCCTATCGCGCCAAATTTTTGGTGCAAGACATTGCCGCATTGATTCAAATTGAATCTAGCATAGTGCCTCTGAAGGCTTTGGTTGCCCACGACTGGGGCGGCGGCGTGGCATGGAACCTTGCCAACCAAATGCCGCAGTTGATGCACAAACTCATCGTCATTAACTCGCCGCATCCGGGTACTTTTTTACGTGATTTAAAAGACAACTCTGCACAAATAGCAGCCAGCGAGTACATGAACTATTTTTGTGAACCGCAAGCCGCTGCCGAACTCAGTGCCAATGAATTTGAAATGTTATTTGCTTTCTTTGAAAAAGGCGTGAAGCCTCTTTGGCTAACGCCAGAAGTCAAAGCACATTACAAAGCTGCTTGGTCTTGTGGTTTGCAAGGCGGCCTCAACTTTTATGTGGCATCGCCTCTCAAGCCCAACAAGCCGGGTGAGCAAGTCTTGCAAAATTTGACGCTGCCTCACGAGATGTTGCGCGTCTCGGTGCCCACCTTATTGGTTTGGGGGACACAAGATGTCGCGTTGCTGCCCAATTTGAATGTCGGCTTAGACGCCTATATTTCTAATCTCACATATGTGCCCATTGCAGAGGGCTCGCACTGGGTGGTGCACGAACACCCTGAACTTGTTCAGCGTGAAATAGCGGCGTTTTTATAAACCGAGGCTTGACCCTCGGGGCGCGTTTTAAAACGCTTGTGCACCCAGTAATACTGCGATGGCGTGATACGAATGTGCGCTGCCAATTCAGCGTTCATTCTGAGGGTGTCGTCGAATAGATTGGCTGTTGGAAAATTGGCCCAAGCCTCTTGCAAAGTCATTTCGTAGCCTTGTGGCGTCATGCGCGTTACCAAGGTCAGCACCTGAGCACGTCCTAAGCGCGCAAATCTAGACAGGGAAGGAACCGTTGCGGTGGCTACCCCCATGAAGGGCACAAAGAGCGATTCTTCTGGGCCAAAGTCCATGTCGGGGGACAGGTGCAACATCTCTCCATGCCTTAAGCCACTCATGATTTGCTTCACCCCCTCATGGCGAAAGTAGGGCTTCACATTGCCTGTTCTTTGGCGTCCTTGATTGACCCAATCGTCCATCACTTTGTTGTGCTGAGGCACAAAAATAAAAGCCACAGGTTTACTGGCTCTTAAAGTGAGCGCCAAGCCACCCGCATCAAGTCCAACGAAATGGGGCGCCAAAATTATTTTTGGGATATCACTGTCCAACTGAGAAAAAGCAGCAGTTGTGCCAAGCCATTTCAAGCGAGACTCAACGACCGCCAAAGGGGCATGCCAAAGCCACGTTCGATCAAGCAGTGATTGCGCAAACTGCACGAAATGTGTGCGTGTGAGTTGTTTGATTTCTTCACCTGATTTTTCTGGAAAGCACAAGGTCAAATTGGTCTGAACAATGTGTTTGCGACTTCTCATCAAGCCCCAAAGTAGCCATCCCAAAACATGCCCCAACACCCGAAGACCTCTTAAGGGCAACAGTGACAACAAGCGCATGACGCCCACAAACAAAGCCTTCACGCGATGGACTCCTGACGTGGTTGTTTGTATCTTGCGTAGCCCCAAAGGTACTGATCAGGGCGCGACAAAATCAGGCGCTCCATGGCCTGATTGATTTGCAAAACCAGAGCATCCACACCACCCGCAGCAGGTACCTCAAGTTCACTGGCATGAATGCGGTAGCCTCGGCCCCAAGCCAGACGCTCACCCCAAATGACCATCAATTTCGAGCCCGTTTGCAAAGCCAATCTGGCCGCCAATGTCATGGTGTAGGCCGGCTTGCCAAAAAAGGGCGTCCATTGCCCCATACCTTGTGGCGGCACTTGGTCTGGAAGCAGACCCACCGATCGGCCCGCACGCAGGGCTTTGATCATTTGCCTTACACCAGCCAAAGTGGTGGGTGCTGTTTCAAGTCCGGGGCGAGCACGGGATGCTTCCATCACTTTCCCCAAGCCTTCTTTGCGAGAAGGTCGGAACAGCACTGTCAGAGGCCCATATTTGTCACTGAAAGAGACCGACAAAGCCTGTGCGCTGACTTCGAAGCACCCTAAATGTGGCGTTAAAAATAAAACGCCTTGCCCAGCGGCATAGGCCGATTCAACACATTGAAAAGACCCTTCTGCCCACACAACAGCTGGACTTTTGCCCATCCACAAACGAGGCAACTCAGAAGACATCGAACCGGCCTGCCCCACTGCGCCCATCACTTGAGAAAAGTCAAGACCAGCCGTTTTGGCGTTGGCCAAAAACCGCTGACGATAGGTTTTTGAGAACAGCCAAGCCAGCCAGCCAGCGACCTGGCCGATGGCGTGTAAAGCCCACAAAGGCCAACGTGAAAAAAAACGAAACCAAAAAATCATCTTAAATTTGGTAAACTTCTGGGGTCGCTGAGTTAAACAGAGCAACTTGCAGGGCGACACACACATTCTTTTGGCATGCCAAGCATGCACCGGATTGTGCCTTGTCTTCGGACAAATCTGCTAAAGCGTTCGCCGAGGCCCAAAAGCTCCTGGCAGCGCAGATCAACATGCATGCCAAGCTTACAGGAGAACCCTCATGGCGAATGACTATCTTTTTACTTCAGAATCCGTGTCCGAAGGTCACCCCGACAAGGTTGCCGATCAAATCTCAGACGCCATTCTCGACGCTATTTTTGAACAAGACCCCCGAAGCCGCGTGGCTGCTGAAACCCTGACCAACACCGGTTTGGTTGTTTTGGCTGGTGAAATCACCACCAATGCTCACGTCGACTACATCCAAGTGGCGCGCGACACCATCAAGCGCATTGGCTACGACAACACCGAGTACGGCATTGACTACAAAGGCTGCGCCGTCATGGTGTGCTACGACAAGCAGTCCAATGACATTGCTCAAGGCGTGAACCACGCATCTGATGACCACCTCAACACCGGCGCGGGTGACCAAGGTTTGATGTTCGGTTATGCCTGCAGCGAAACCCCAGACCTCATGCCTGCGCCCATTTACTACGCGCACCGTTTGGTGGAGCGTCAAGCACAACTGCGCAAAGACGGCCGCTTGCCTTTCTTGCGCCCCGATGCCAAGAGCCAAGTCACCATGCGCTATGTGGACGGCAAGCCCCACAGCATTGACACCGTGGTGTTGTCTACCCAGCACAGCCCCGACCAAAGCGAGTCATCCACCAAAATGAAGGCCAGTTTCAACGAAGCCATCATTGAAGAAATCATCAAGCCTGTGTTGCCCAAAGAATGGCTGCAAGACACCAAGTACCTGATCAACCCCACAGGCCGCTTTGTGATTGGTGGACCTCAAGGTGATTGCGGCCTGACCGGTCGCAAGATCATTGTGGACACCTATGGCGGTGCTTGCCCTCACGGCGGCGGCGCTTTCTCTGGCAAAGATCCATCAAAAGTAGACCGCTCTGCTGCTTATGCGGCGCGTTATGTGGCCAAAAACATTGTGGCTGCAGGCCTGGCCACCAAGTGCCAAATTCAAGTGGCATACGCCATTGGTGTGGCACGCCCCATGAACATCACCATCAACACTGAAGGCACTGGCGTGATCTCTGATGACAAGATTGCCGCTTTGGTGAACGAGCACTTTGATTTGCGCCCTAAGGGCATCATTCAAATGCTAGACCTGCTGCGCCCCATTTACACTAAAACGGCGGCGTATGGTCACTTTGGCCGCGACGAACCCGACTTCACTTGGGAGCGCACCAACCTGGCCGCCACATTGCGTGAAGCCGCTGGTTTGAAGTAATTATTGAACGGGGTTTTCGATGGCGCCAATGCCATCGATTTCCACGCGCACCACATCGCCAGACTTCAAGTACTTGGGCGGCGTGAAGCCAACGCCAACACCCACGGGAGTGCCCGTGGCAATGACGTCACCGGGGTACAAGGTGATGCCCGCGCTCAAAGTCTCAATGAGGGTGGGAATGTCAAAAATCAAATCGGGGGTTGCGGCGTTTTGTCGTTCCTCGCCATTCACATAGCAACGCACATGGGTGTTGGTGCCGTCCATTTCGTCGGCACTCACCAGCCATGGGCCCATGGGGCAGAAGGTGTCAAACGATTTGCCCATGTGCCATTGCATGTGCTTGTTTTGCCAGTCGCGTGCCGTCACATCGTTAACGATGGTATAGCCCCACACATGCTGCATGGCATTGGCTTTGGTAATGCCTTTACCGCCTTTGCCAATGATCACGGCCAACTCGGCTTCATAGTCAATGGCTGTTGACACTTTGGGCATCTCAATGGCTTGGCCAGTGGCAATGACGCACTCTGGGACTTTGGTAAAGATAATGGGTTCAGCCGGAATTTCACCGCCGGCTTTGGCGCTGCTGTCAAAGCCGCTGCGCGCAAACTCTTTGGCGTGGGCATGGTAGTTTTTTCCCACGCAAAAAATGTTTCGGCGGGGATGGGGCAAAGGTGCTCGCAATTGCACGTCTTTGAGGGCAATTGCCGCGCCTTGCTTGGGCAAAGGTTCACCACGCGACAGCGTATCTATGAGAGTGAGGGCGCCCAGTTCGCGATCTGCCAGGGGCAAATCAAAGCTTGTCACTGAGTTTGAATCTTGAGACACCAAACCCACTTGTGGTTGGCCTTGGTAAAAAAAAGCAGCAATTCGCATGATGGAGCACTTATAGTGGAAATTGAAACAGCCGCTATTGTGCCGCTTTGCGCCCTTCTTTGGGGGAGGCCATATCAATTACATATGACCCCTTGTGACACAGGTTCATGCAAAGGATGAAACGCGAAGTTAGAGTGCAATTAATTTAGAACTTCATTCAGTTATCACGGAGACTCACATGAACTCATTGAACAAATCAACTTCAACTCGAGCAGTTGCTGGTACTTTACAAAAGCCCTCTGCTAAGCGACGCAATATGGGTCTTGCATTGGCCAGTTTGTTGTTGATAGGTACAGGCATCTTCTTGTCTCAGCAAGCCCATGCTCAAAACTACCCCAATCGTCCCGTCAAAATCATTGTGCCTTTCGCCACGGGTGGCCCAGCCGACAACTATGCACGTTTCATGGCGCAGCGCCTGCAAGAGAATTTAGGCCAGTCCTTTGTCGTTGACAACAAACCTGGTGCTGGCTCTGTCATTGGCACGGACCTTGCGGCCAAAGCTGCCCCCGATGGCTACACCTTGCTGCTCATGTCCAACACGCAAACCGTGAACGAAACGCTCATTCCCAACAAGCCTTATGGTTTGATGAAAGACTTTGTGGGTGTTGCCCCCATCAACTATTCTGATTTGGTGTTGGTGGTCAACCCCAGCAAAGGCATGAACACTTTGGCCGATGTCCTTCGCGTGGCCAAAGCCGAGCCAGGCAAATTGAACTACGCATCCTCAGGCCCCGGCACCCCTTACCACATGGCTGGTGAATTGTTCAAAAGCATGGCCAAGATTGACATGGTTCACGTACCTTACAAAGGCAGTTCGGGCGCTCGCACCGACGTGCTGGGCGGTCAAGTCGACATGATGTTCGATGCGGTCACCACCATGACCGAACAAGTCAAGGCAGGCAAAGTG